>NZ_JBHYJC010000020.1:0-65786 GCF_042749045.1 Streptomyces sp. NPDC059008
GGCCGGAAGTCCACCGGTCCGACAGCGCCCGTCCGCGTTCCTCAGCCGCTCTCCTCGGCCACTCTCCTCAGACGTCTGCCTCCACCGCCCCCCTCAGACGTCTGCCCTCCTCAGGCATTCCCCTCAGAGGTCCGATCCGATCTCTTCTTCACGGGCAGCCACATAGCGCAGTACGCCCCACATGCTGTTCACATCGGCATCCGACGGGCCGGTCTCCCGGCAGTTCTCCAGCTCCTTGCGCAGTGCCGGCGCGTCGATGCCGCTGCCGATCATGACGAGCTGGGTGCATCGCTCCTCGCCCTTCGGCCACGGCTCAGGGTAGAAGCGCAGGAAGTCGCCGACCGCGTGCAGCGTGAACCGCTGGCGGTTCTCCGGAACGTCGAAGTGGACGAAGCCCTTGATCCGATAGAGGCCGGTCGGGCGACTGTCGAGGAAACCCATGAGCCGGCGTGGGTGCATCGGCTCCGACGAGGTGAACTCCACGCTCTGATAGGCGGCGTGCAGATGGCCTGCGTGACCGGGGTGATGCGCGTGCTCCGGGTGATCGCAGTGCCCTTCGCCGTCATCGCAGTGGTCGTCGTCCTGGACGGCGGGCCCGCCGTTCGCCGCGGCCTCTCTCAGCAGATCCTCGAACGACAGCTGACGCACGGACGCGTCGAGGTCCTCCCCCGTCCCGCGATCGAAGAACAGCTCGGGGTCGACCCGGCCGTACGCCGTGCAGATCACCGGCCGTCCCGGAGCGAGCTCCGCGAGCCGGTCCATGAGTGCCTGTCGCGCCGCCTCCCCGATCCGGTCGGCCTTGTTGAGCACCACGATGTCGGCGATGCCCACATGCCGGTCCAGTTCGGGATGCCGCGCCCGGGTGTCATCGAACTCGGCGGCGTCCACGACCTCGATCAGCCCGCCGTAGACGATCCGGTCGTTGTCGCTGGCGAGGATCATCCGGATGAGTTCCTGCGGCTGGGCCAGCCCGCTGGCCTCGATGACGATCACGTCGATACGGGCGGCGGGGCGGGCCAGCCGCTCCAGGTAGGTGTCCAGTTCGCTGGTGTCGACGGCGCAGCACAGACAGCCGTTGCCGAGCGACACCATCGAGTCCACCTGTCCGGCGACGGTCATGGCGTCGATCTCGATGCTGCCGAAGTCGTTGACGATCGCGCCGATACGGGTGCCGTCGCCGGCGCCGAGCAGATGGTTGAGGAGGGTGGTCTTGCCCGACCCGAGGAATCCCGCGAGTACGACGACCGGGATCTGTTGCGTGGCCAAGGGGCGCCTCCATGGTGCGGGTGGCGGGCCGCCCGGACCGGCGGCGAACGAGCTGTCGATCGTAACGGACCGCCGGCCGCCACGGGCTCGGCCCGCCCCGTCGGCTCCTAGAGGGCCGCGGCGGCGGGCAGCGGCTGCGGCGGGGGCGGGCCGACGTACCGGGCCGCGGGACGAATGATCTTCGAATCCTCCGCCTGCTCCAGGATGTTGGCGCTCCAGCCGACGACGCGGGCCGCGCAGAACGTGGGCGTGAACATCTCACGCGGCAGTCCGCACAGCTCCATGACGACGCCCGCGTAGAACTCCACATTGATGTGCAGCTCACGACCCGGCTTGAGCTCGGCCAGCAGTGCCTCGGCCCTCGCCTCCACCTGGAGGGCGAACTCCACCAGCGGTCCACCGAAGCCCTCGGCGATACCACGCAGCATCCGGGAGCGCGGGTCCTCGGTGCGGTAGACGGGGTGCCCGAATCCCATGATCCGCTCGCCGCGCAGCACGCGGTCGCGGATCCAGGCGTCGATGCGGTCCGGTGTGCCGATGGCGTCGAGGGTGTCCAGTGCGCGGCTGGGCGCACCGCCGTGCAGCGGGCCGGAGAGCGCGCCGATGGCACCGACGAGGCAGGCCGCGAGATCGGCGCCGGTGGACGTGATGACGCGGGCGGTGAAGGTCGAGGCGTTGAACCCGTGGTCGATGGTGGAGATCAGGTAGGCCTCGATCGCGCGCACCTGCTCCGGCTGAGGCTCTTCGCCGGTGAGCATGTAGAGGTAGTTGGCGCCATGGCCGAGATCCGCACGCGGTTCCACGGGCTGCTGCCCCTGACCGAGCCGGTGCAGCGCGGTGAGCAGGGTCGGTACGGCGGCACAGGCGGCAAGTGCGTCGGCCCGCCGCTGGTCGGCATCGATGTCGTACAGAGGCCGAAAGCCGGCCGTCGCACCGAGCAGTGAGAGCGCGGTACGCAGCCCGGCAAGCGGGCCGGCGAGCGCACCGGCTTGGGCGAGGGCGGGAAGCGCGTCGCGCACGGCGGCGGGCAGCGGCCGCAGTACGGCGGTCTGGGCTGTGAAGGCCGCCAGCTGCGCCGCGTCGGGCAGCTCACCGTGGAACATCAGGTACCAGACGTCCTCGAAGCTGCGGCGCGCGGCCAGCTCGACGGCGGAGTACTGGCGGTAGTGGTAAAAGCCCTCGAGGCCCCGGACGTCGCCGAGTTGGGTCTCGGTGACGATGACGCCCGCGAGTCCCCGGGGCGCGTCGATCGGTGCGTTCGCCTCGGCGATCGGCATGGCGGATCTCCTTTGTTCTTCCTCCCCGAATATTGATCCGACTATCTATGCTTGACTCAACAGTCGTCAATATTGATTGAATCAATATGTATGAGTCTGGATACGGTGACCTCATGGCGGACCAAGACACCACGCAGGACGCGGGCGGGCGACGGCTGAACACCCGGGAGGCGGCCGACCGACTCGGAGTGAAGCCCGAGACGGTGTACGCGTATGTCAGCCGCGGCCAGCTGACCAGCCGCCGCGAGCCGGGCAGCCGTGGCAGCACCTTCGACGCGAAGGAGGTCGAGGCGCTGGCTCGCCGCAGCGGCCGGCGCGAACCGCCCGCCACCAGTGGCGAGTTGGCCGTCCACACCGGCATCACCCTCATCGACCGCGACCACTGCTACTTCCGTGGCGTCGATGCATCTGAACTCGCCGCCCACTACAGCTACGAGGAAGTGGCCGAGTGGCTGTGGACCGGCGAAATGCGCCGCGGCATCCGCTTCACCGCACCACACGACGCCCTGTCCGCCGCCCGCCGCGCCGTACACGCGCTGCCGGCCCACAGCGGACCGATGGACCGGCTGCGAGTCGCAGTGATCGCTGCTGCGGCGGCTGACCCGCTCCGCTTCGACCTGTCCGAGGACGTCGTCCTCGACACGGCCCGCACTCTGATTCCGACCCTCGTCGACGCGCTCCCGTCACAGGCCGCCGAGCAGTCCACCGCGGCAGCACTGGCACCTCGCCTGTGGTCACGCCTGACCTCTGAGCCAGCCGACCCCGCATCGCTGCGCATCCTGGACGCCGCGCTGATCCTGCTCATCGATCATGACCTCGCCGCCTCGACCCTCGCGGTACGAGTCGCCGCCTCCGCACGCGCGCATCCGTACGCGATCGTCTCGGCCGGCTTCGGCGCACTGGACGGCGCGCTGCACGGCGCGGCGAGCGGACTCGCCCACCGGATGCTGCTCGAGGTGCTGGACCGGGGCAGCGCAGCCGCCGTCGTCGCCGACCATCTGCGAGCCGGCCGCCGGGTCCCCGGCCTGGGGCATCGCCTTTACACGGGCGAGGACCCGCGCGCCCACACTCTCTTCGAGCTGTTGGAAGAGGTACCGCGCGCCAGCCCCGCACTGGAGGCTGCTCGCGAGGTGATCACCACCACTGCTCGGCACACCGAGCTGCACGCCAACGTCGACCTGGCACTTGCCGTGCTGACCGTCGCGAGCGGAATGCCGACCGAAGCAGGCGAAACCATCTTCGCCGTCGCTCGCACCGCCGGCTGGATCGCCCACGCCCTGGAGGAGTACGACGAGCCCCCCGTCCGCATGCGCCCCAGCGGTCGATACTGCGGCCCGAAGCCCCCGCAGCCGCTGCCGTAAGCGGAGGGACGGCACGTTCACGTGGCCCTGAGCTGCTCAAGCCTCTGTCCTCAGCCGGGCACTTTCCGTGGACGCGCGAGCCTCTGGGCCCCCTCCCAGAATCCGTCCACAGCAGATGAGGTTAGGCTCACCTTTGTGAGTACCTGCGCCTCCGCTTCCCTCGATTCGGCCGAACCTCTCGCTGGGACGGCAGCCACCGCCCTGACCTGGCTACTCATCGAGCAGTCCGGGCCGTGGGGGGCCAACGCACTGACGGACAGCCACCTTGCCCCTGACGTCGGCCGGGCTCTGGAAGCCGCTACAGAGCGCACGGGCGTACGCGTCGCCCTCATCCGCAGGCCAGGACGTCATGCCGACTGCCATGACGCCTCCCCGCGCCGCATGTTCCTCGCGCACACCGCCCCAGGGCGTTCATGGATCCGCACGACCACGGTCACCAACCCGCGAGCGGCCCTCGGCCTGGATTTCGCGGCCCTGAGTGCCGGAGAGCATGGCGGCCTCTGGGAGCCGTACACCGGTGAGCCTCTGGTCCTCGTGTGCACCAACGGCAAGCGGGACCGTTGCTGCGCCCTCCTCGGCCGGCCGCTCGCCGCCGAGCTCGCCGCCGGCGGAGTCGGGGCGTGGGAAGTCACCCACATCGGCGGCCATCGCTTCTCCCCCACCCTCTTCGTCCTCCCCTACGGCTACGCCTACGGCCGCGCCTCGGCCCCCCTGGTCAAGGACGCCGTGGAGTCGGCGCGCGACGGACGGATCGCGCTCGACCACTGCCGCGGCCGCTCGGCGTGGGGTCGCCCGGCCCAGGCGGCCGACCTCGCGGTCCGCCGGCTCATTTGGGAGGACCGCGCGGACGCACTCGATGTCGTACGGACCGACGCGGTGCGGCCCGAACCGTTGCCGGCCGACCACCGGGCGCTTCACAGCAGGACGCCTGCGGGTGCCGTCCCCACCTGGGCCGTCATCATTGCGCACACGGACGGCCGCACCTGGCGGGTGATCGTCCAAGAGCGGACCGACGGAGCTCCGGCGCCCGCTAGCTGTGGTGCGCCGCTCGGTCCACCGGCTCGGATGGCGGTTGGTTCCATCACCGCCATCGCTGGTGCGACACGGGCAAGGGCAACAGCATCCTGTAGCTGATCTCCCGGGCCTCCGCAGGGGCGCGCCCGAACCGTTGGCGGCGCCTCGCGGCCGCCTCACCGCCCGGGACTCACCGGGAGACTGCCGTAAGGACGCGTCGCCAACGGCCGCAGCGCGCGGCAGGCGCCCGGAGCCTCCAGGTCGCTTGATGACCAAGGCAGCGAGCCCCAGGCCCAGCATCGCTCCCGCTGCCCGCCACGCCACCATGCGGCGGCCGCCTCCCCGCGCTGCTGCACACCACGTCCCCTTGCCATCCCTCGTGGACCACATGACCGCTCCCCTCTTCGCGCCCTACCGCGCGGACGATCCGCATCCGGCCGGATTCGACTTCACGCTGCGAGGCTAAGTGCGTACGATCTGCGACCGAAAGGCCTGTGGATAACCACTCGCGCATCCTCCCCGTCGTCCACAGCAACGCTGCGAGTCGCCGCCCGAACACCCTCCGAATTCGGCCCGCCGGGGATTACCGCCCGGCCGCCCCCGCGCTTACTGTTCGTTCGTATGGGCGAGAAGGATGCGTCGGCTCCGCGCCCGAGAGGCGTTCGCCCCTCGGGTTCCGCGGCCATCCCCGCCGACGCGCTGGCTGCCGGCACCGCACCCAGGCTGCGCCTGAAGTGGCCGCGCCTTGGCTGGCCACGCCGCGTCTTCTCCCAGGTGCTGATGGTGCAGCTGGCCATCGCCACGGGAGTCACCGCACTGGCAACCGGCCTCTTCCTCGCTCCGCTCAGCGCCCAGCTGGACGATCAGGCGATGCGCCGTGCCCTCGCCATCGCGCAGACCACCGCCGCGGCACCATCGCTCGACGACGCCCTGGAATCCTCACACCCCAGCCGTCACGGCCCCGTCCAGAACGAGGCAGAGCGGATCCGTGCCGCCACCGGCGCCGAGTACGTAGTGGTCATGGACGAGCGCGGGGTGCGCTGGTCCCACACCGACCCTGACGAGATCGGGCACCACGTCTCCACCGACCCCAGCGTCGCCCTCTCCGGCCACGAGGTCATGCAGATCGACGAGGGAACCCTCGGTCGCTCCGCGCGCGGCAAGGTCCCGCTGCGCGACGAGAACGGCGAGGTCATCGGGGCCGTCTCGGTCGGCATCGCGTACGAGAGCGTGCAGGAACGGCTGCTCTCCACCGTCCCGCAACTGCTCGCTTACGCGGGCGGAGCTCTCGCCGTGGGCGCACTCGCCGCCTACCTCGTCTCCCGCCGTCTCCAGCGACGCACCCATGACCTGGCGTTCTCCGACATCTCCGCGCTGCTCGCCGAGCGGGAGGCGATGCTGCACGGCATCCGTGAAGGGTTCCTCGCGCTCGACGGCCGGGGCCGGATCCGCCTGATGAACGATGAGGCACAGCGCCTCCTCGACCTGCGCTCCGAGGACACCGGCCGCCCTCTCGAAGCCGCTCTGCCACCGGGCCGTACGACCGATGTGCTGGCCGGCCGTGTTTCAGGGGCTGATCTGCTGGCCGTCAGCGGACAGCGGGTTCTGGTGGCGAACCGCATGCCGACCGACGACGGGGGTGCGGTAGTCACTTTGCGCGACCGCACCGAACTGGAGCGGCTGGGCCGCGAACTGGACGGTACCCGCGGCCTGATCGACGCCCTGCGCGCCCAGGACCACGAGCACGCCAATCGGCTGCACACACTCCTCGGACTGCTCGAACTGGGGCTGCACGAAGAGGCCGTGGAGTTTGTGACACAGGCCGTGGGCGTGCATCGGGCGACTGCGGAACAGGTCACCGAGCGCATCCACGATCCACTGCTCGCCGCCCTCCTGGTGGGCAAGGCAACGGTCGCCACCGAGCGTGGCGTCTCCTTGCGCATCGCACCCGCAACCCATCTGCCCGACCGGCTGGTCGACCCACACAGTCTGGTGACCGTACTCGGCAACCTCATCGACAACGCCCTGGATGCCACATCGAGCGATCGTGACGCACAACTGGAGGTGGAGATCCGGGCCGACGGCCACACCGCCATCGTCCGCGTCAGCGACAACGGGCCAGGAGTGCCCGAGCCACGCCGCGCGGAGATCTTCACAGAAGGTTGGACGACCAAGGAGCCACCCGCCCACGGGCAGCGCGGCATCGGCCTGGCCCTCGTCCGCCGACTCGCCGAGCGCTACGGGGGCAGTGCGGAGGTCGGCGAGCGCCCGGGTGGTGGCGCGGTGTTCACCGTCACCCTCCCTGACGCACTGTCCAAGGAGATTCCCCGACTGGGTGGAACGCCCCGGGAGGCAGTGATGAACACCCGTCTCACCGGGGAGGCCGGAGATGGCGAGGACGCTCGTCACGCCGCAGGGGTCACGGAGGCCGGGCGATGATCGACGTACTGGTCGTGGACGACGATGTGCACGTCGCGCGGATCAACGCGGCGTATGTCGCCAAGGTAGGGGGGTTCCGAGTCAGTTGCCTCGCGCATACCGCCGCCGAAGCCCTCGCCGCCCTTGAGACGCACCCTGTCGACCTGATCCTGCTGGACCACTACCTCCCCGACAGAACGGGGCTTCAACTGGTCGGCGACCTGCGGCGGCGTGGTCTGCTCACTGACGTGATCATGGTGACGGCGGCTCGCGACATCGCGACCGTGCAGGCAGCGATGCGCCACGGCGCACTGCAGTATCTGGTCAAGCCGTTCACCTTTGCGGGTCTGCGCTCCAAGTTGGAGGGGTACGCGGCGCTGCACCGTACGTTCGCGGACGGCGGGCAGGCGGAGCAGTCCGAAGTGGACCGGATTTTTGGGGCGTTGGGAGCCGCCAACGCCGGCCCCGCCGAGTTGCCCAAGGGCCACTCCTCCGCCACTGCCGACCGTGTGCGCTCGGTGCTGCGATCCGCGGACTCCCCGTTGTCGGCCCAGGACGTCGCCCTCCAGGCCGGCCTCAGTCGGCAGACCGCCCAGCGCTACCTCAAGCTGCTGGAGCGGGCCGGACGGGTGCGCCTCACTCTCAAGTACGGCGAGACCGGCCGCCCGGAACACCGTTACGACTGGGTCTGAGACCGGAACGACGTATCAGGTGCCCGCGCTCTAAGCCGCCCCCGCCCCGTCAGCACCTGTGGCTACGTCTCCGCACTCCGGGACTTGTCGATAAATCGCCCAACCGCCCCGGGTAGTGCACTTCGTTCCAGTCCCTTCACCCCATCGGGTGATGAGCTATCCGGGCGGCTGTGCGAGACCGTGGCGGTAGGCGTAGTGGACGGCCTGAGTGCGGTCGCGCAGTCCCGCTTTGGCGAAGAGGTTGTTGATGTGGGTCTTCACCGTCGCGGTGGAGACGTGCAGCATGCGCGCGATCTCGGGATTGGACTGACCGTCGGCGACCAGCCGCAGCACCTCCACCTCGCGGGCGGTGAGTCCGTCCGGTGGCTCGTCGGGCGGTTGCGGCAGGGGCCGTACGGGCTCCGTGACGCGTTCCAGGAGCCTGCGCTGGATCCTCGGCGACAGCCCGGCCTCTCCCGAGAGCACGTCGTCGATGGCCCGGACGATCTCATCGCCGTCCGCGTCCTTGGTCAGGTAGCCACGGGCGCCGGCCTGCAGGGCAGGGAAGAGCGACTCGTCGTCCGCGTAGGTGGTGAGCACCACGACCTGGGTGCCGGCGTGGTCCGCGCGGATGCGGCGGGTGGCCTCGACGCCGTCGCAGCGCGGCATGCGCAGGTCCATCAGGACGACGTCGGGGGCCAGTTCGGCGACCATACGGACGGCTTCCTCGCCGTCTGCGGCCGATCCGACGACCTCGATGCCCGGCAGCAGCCCCAGCAGCATCACGATGCCCTCACGCACCACGGTCTGGTCATCGGCGACCACGACCCGTGCCGTCTTGCGCGCCGTCATGCCGGCACTCGCAGCCGCACCACGAAACCCTCCTCAGTGGGGCCGGACTCAAGCGTTCCGCCGAGGAGTTCGGCGCGCTCCCGCATCCCGAGCAGACCGTAGCCGGAGCCGCTCTCGGCGAGCTCGGCGGCCTGCCCCCGGCCTCCGAAGTCGCGCACCTCGAGGCGCACGTCGTCTGCCGTGTACTCCAGCAGCACGTTCACCCGGGCGCCCGGGGCGTGCTTGCGTACGTTCGTCAGCGCCTCCTGGGCGACTCTACGCACCGCGAGGCCCGCCTCGGCCGGCAGGGGGCGAGTCTCACCCGAGACGTCCAGCCGCGCGCCCTCAGCGGCCGCCAGACGGCTCAGGAAGTCCTCGACCGGGATCATCTCCCCGCGGAGTGCGGAAAGCGCCTCACGGGTGCCGTCCAGCCCTTCACGGGCCATTCCGCGGCACGCCACCACCCGTTCCATGAGCTGTTCACGGTCGGCCTCGAGGTCGGTGCTGCGCTGGATCAGCAGCCGCGCCGCCTCCAGGTGCACCAGCTGGGCGCTGAGGCTGTGGGCGAGGACATCGTGGATCTCCCGTGCGATACGTCCCCGTTCGGTCAGTGCCGCCGATTCGGCCTCGGCCTTACGGGCGGCCCGTTCCTGGGCCAGCAACCGCTGGGCGTTGCCGCGTGCCTCGGCGTCCAGCCGTACGACATAGCCCGCCAGCGCCAGGCCCGCGGTGGTCGTGGTGGTCGTCAGCCAGTTGTCGGTGTTCATCACCGCGTACGCACCGAGTGCCGCTCCGGCGCACGGTACGGCGACGCTCAGCGGGAGACGCTCCATGGCGACGATGGCACACGCGCACCACAGGACGATCGCCGGCGTGCGCGCATCGGCGTACCGGAAGCCGAAGGCGGCAGCCTCCAGTACGGCGAACAGCGCGATGGCCGGCCCCAGACGGTGCTGCAGCGTCACACGGAAGAAGCCGCGGAACGCCAGCATGGTGAGGGCCAGTCCGGCGACGGCCGCCACCAGTGCCCAGCTGTGGAAGTGCGGCCCCGTCACGGTGGCCCACGTCAGTCCCGCGACCACCAGGACGCGCACGGATCGGCCGATCCACAACCGGGCGCTGCTGATGCCTTCCCGGGACAGTGACTCCCTCAGGGGCCAGCTCGTCCAGGCGTTCGGCGTCACGTGCGGTCCTTCGTGGTTGCGGTGCGGTGCGAGGCGTTCACCCCATGGGCCTCAGCCCGGCGCGTACGGCCAGGGGCATCAGCCGACGGCAGGGACACGGTACGTCTGCCGCAGGTCCTGAGCCCGCCAAGCGGTGACACCTGCCCGTGTCAGCAGCATCGCGGCGACGCCGAGCATGACGGCCGCGCTGCCCTGGTGGATGCCCATGGTCGCGGCGACACCCATCAGACCGCCGCGCAGCGCCATGCCGCAGAGCCAGACACCGGCCGCCGCCCAGCCTCCCTTGGTCCATACCGCGCCCTCCGCGTCCGTCCAGATACGCGTCGTCCAGGCCCAGCCGGCGCCGCAGGCCAGTCCGATGAGCAGCTCCACGGCGAGCAGGACGGCAGATGCCGTGTGGTGCCGGGCGTCGAGGAGATCGGGTTGCCGCAGCGCCATGACCGTCAGGACGGCGGGGATCAGCCACCACTTCCTGCCCTCGGACGTGAGGCGCTGCGCCTTGAACTGCTGGATGAACACGAACACGACAGCCGCGGTGATCACGACGATGTTGACCAGGCCGCTCATGAACTGAGCCTCCGTGGAACGGGGAACTTCGACCCTCTCGACGCTATGGAGCGCGGCGGCCGTCCGGATCGGAGCCAGGGTGGGGAGCGGGTGGAAATGGCGTCGGGCGCCTCTCCACCCCAGGGTGGAGAGGCGCCCGACGGGTGCCGCGGTGCGCTCAGGTGTCGATGCGCGAACGGTCCAGGGTGGAAGCGGAGTTGGTGATGAACTCCTTGCGGGGGGCGACTTCGTTGCCCATCAGGAGGTCGAAGGCCTGCTCCGCCGCTTCCAGGTCGCTGATGTTGATGCGGCGCAGGGTGCGGTGGCGCGGGTCCATGGTCGTCTCGGCGAGCTGGTCGGCGTCCATTTCACCCAGGCCCTTGTAGCGCTGGATGCTGTCCTTGTAGCGGACCTTCTTGCGCTCGAGTTCGAGCAGCGTCTGGCGCAGCTCGTTGTCCGAGTACGTGTAGATGTACTTCTCCTGGCCCTTCTTGGGGTTGGTCAGCTCGACGCGGTGCAGCGGTGGGACGGCGGAGAAGACCCGGCCCTGTTCGACCATCGGCCGCATGTAGCGCTGGAAGAGGGTCAGCAGCAGGCAGCGGATGTGGGCGCCGTCGACATCCGCGTCGGCCAGGAAGATGACCTTGCCGTAGCGGGCGGCGTCGATGTCGAAGGTGCGGCCGGAGCCAGCCCCTATGACCTGGATGATGGCGCCGCACTCGGCGTTCTTGAGCATGTCCGAGACCGACGACTTCTGGACGTTGAGGATCTTGCCGCGGATCGGCAGGAGTGCCTGGAATTCGGAGTTCCGGGCCAGCTTCGCCGTACCCAGCGCCGAGTCGCCCTCGACGATGAAGAGTTCGCTGCGGTCGACGTCGTCGCTGCGGCAGTCCGCGAGCTTGGCCGGCAGCGAGGAGGATTCCAGCGCCGTCTTCCGCCGCTGGGCCTCCTTGTGCTGGCGGGCGGCGATACGCGTACGGGCCGCCGCGACGACCTTCTCCATGACGGCGCGTGCCTGCTGCTTGGCGTCCCGCTTGGTGGAGGTCAGGAACGCCTTGAGCTCCCGGCTCACCACCTGGGCCACGATCCGGGAGGCGGCAGAGGTGCCGAGCACCTCCTTGGTCTGGCCCTCGAACTGCGGCTCGGCGAGCCGCACGGTCACCACGGCGGTGAGGCCCTCCATGGCGTCGTCCTTGACGACGTCGTCCTCGGCGACGCGCAGCAGCTTGCTGGATCGCAGGGCTTCGTTGACGGTCTTGGTGACCGAGCGCTCGAAGCCGGAGACGTGGGTGCCGCCCTTGGGGGTGGCGATGATGTTGACGAACGACCTGACCGTGGCGTCGTAGCCGGTGCCCCAGCGCAGCGCGATGTCGACGCCCAGTTCCCGGGTGACCTCGGTCGGTGTCATGTGGCCGCGGTCGTCGAGGACCGGCACGGTCTCCTTGAAGGTGCCCTGGCCGGTCAGCCGCAGCACGTCGCAGACGGCCTTGTCCTGCGCGAGGTACTCGCAGAACTCGCTGATGCCGCCGTCGTAGCGGAACGTCTCCTCCGTCTTTCCGGCGCCGTCGATGCCGCGCTCGTCGCGGACGATGAGGGTCAGGCCCGGTACGAGGAAGGCCGTCTGGCGGGCGCGGGCGTGCAGCGTCTCCAGGGAGAGCTTGGCGTCCTTGAGGAAGATCTGCCGGTCGGCCCAGTAACGGACGCGGGTGCCCGTCCTGGTCTTGGGGATCCGCTTGCCCTTGAGCAGGCCGTTGCCCGGGTCGAAGGGCGCGTCGGGGCCGGATTCGGTGAAGATGCCGGGGACGCCGCGTCGGAAGCTGATCGAGTGCGTCTTGCTGTTGCGGTCGACCTCGACGTCGAGTCGTGCGGAGAGGGCGTTGACGACGGAGGCGCCGACGCCGTGCAGGCCGCCGGAGGCCGCGTACGAGCCGCCGCCGAACTTTCCGCCGGCGTGCAGCTTGGTCATCACGACCTCGACGCCGCTCAGACCGGTCTTGGGCTCGACGTCCACGGGGATGCCGCGGCCGTTGTCCCGGACCTCCACCGACCCGTCGTCGTGGAGGATCACCTCGATGTGGTCGCAGTAGCCGCCCAGCGCCTCGTCGACGGAGTTGTCGATGATCTCCCACAGGCAGTGCATGAGGCCACGGCTGTCCGTGGAGCCGATGTACATGCCGGGGCGCTTACGGACGGCCTCGAGGCCCTCGAGGACGAGCAGATGCCGCGCGGTGTAGTTGGAACCGTCCCGGTCTGCCCCGGTCAGCACTGCGGTGGACGGCACGGACATCTCGGCGGTCACGCGGTTCGCTCCTCGCTGAATTTCTGGCAGTCCGCATTCCGCGGACTCGGTTGTGGCGGTGTCGCCGGTCAGAGGGTACCGAGGCCTAGTAGAGCCGATGTGACGCCACCCGTAAGCATGCTCATGGTAGTAGAATTTCGCTCGTACGTTCGATCCCTCGTTGGGGTGACGTCCGAGTGACGTGCACATCACGTTCCCTTCGAGGCATGAACCATTTAGGCTCCGGGCACGTCCTCATCAACAACCGGCAAGCCAGCCGGGGGGACGGACCCAACAACCAACGTGAATCAGACCACCAAGCAATACGGCTCATTCGCCGCCACCCGGCAGCACCCGGCCCCCTCGGAGAATTTTTTTCGAGGAAAAGGCACGAGCGGGAACGTTTTCGGCCTGGTTGGATGTTGACCCTGGTACGACAGCTCGTCGAGCTAGAGAAGAGGCGACGTGACTACTGTTCTGACACCCGCGAGCCCGCTGACGGCCGCTGACCGCTGCGACCGCTGCGGCGCCCAGGCATACCTGCGCGTCGTCCTGATGTCCGGCGGAGAACTGCTCTTCTGCGCCCACCACGGTCGCAAGTTCGAGCCAGAACTCAAGAAGATCGCCGCGGAAATACAGGACGAGACGGAGCGGCTGACCGCCCCTCCGGCGTCCGCGTCCGATGAGGAACGCTGACACTTCGCATCCACGACGAGCGAGCAGCGGCCCAGGGCCGTGCAGCGGGCGGTTCCCCCGGCACCACCGGGGAGACCGCCCGCACTCGTACGCTCACGCATACCCGTCGGCTCCCCCGGCCTTCTCAGCCGGCCCCGTGTGCCAACAGCGCCGGAAGCAGCGCCGAAGCGCGCGTATAGACGCCGGGGCTGCCCGCCTGGCCGCAGCCGGTCCCCCATGACACCAGTCCCACGAGCCGTCCGCGTACGACCAGCGGCCCGCCGCTGTCCCCCTGGCAGGCGTCCCGGCCGCCCGCCGGTTCCCCTGCGCACAGCATCGAAGGCGACCGGTACGTACCGTCGGCGCTGCCCGGGTAGGCCCGCGCACAGACGGCGTCGCGCAGCACATTGACGTGCGCCGACCGCAGCCGCGTCGCATAGCTGCCCTCACCCGTGGTGTCTCCCCAGCCGTAGACCGTGGCCCTGCTTCCCGGCCGGTAGGCGGCGTCATGCCGTCCGGCTATCGGAATGGGTCGGTTCGGGACGGGCTTGTCGAGCGTGATCACGGCCATGTCGCCGTCGTTCGTCCAGTTGTCATAGCGCGGGTTGACCCACACCTTTGCGGGCTTGCGCTCCTGGCCACCGCCGCCGGTGAGGTTGTCGCGCCCGACCACGATCCGCAGATCCCGCACCTGCTGCCAGGGCACGCCCAGCACCTCCCTGCTCAGGCAGTGGGCGGCCGTCACCACCGTGGAGTGCCCGACGAGCACGCCGCCGCAGAACTGTCCGGAGCGCTGGGCCCCGAAGCGAGCGTGGGAGGCCAGCGCGACCGCCCAGGGGCTCTGCGACATCTGGGTGGGCTTGCCACCGATCACCGACTCGTCCGCGGCCGCCGACGCCGGCAGGGCAAGGACCAGGGCGAGGGCTCCGAAGGCAGCGCGTGCGGTCGGACGCATACGGACTCCTGACTCTGGGAGATAGCTCGCCAACCCAGAGTGACCCCAAGCGGCCTCGACCCGCACCCGGACGGACGCGAGCCCGGCCCCTCCACGCTGGAGGAACCGGGCTCGTGACGCTGTCCGGGCAGGTTGGACTAGTCGAGGTAGTCGCGCAGCACCTGGGAGCGGGACGGGTGGCGCAGCTTCGACATCGTCTTCGACTCGATCTGGCGGATCCGCTCACGCGTGACGCCGTAGACCTTGCCGATCTCGTCCAGCGTCTTGGGCTGGCCGTCCGTGAGGCCGAAGCGCATGGAGACCACGCCGGCTTCGCGCTCGGAGAGGGTGTCCAGCACCGAGTGCAGCTGCTCCTGCAGAAGCGTGAAGCTGACCGCGTCGGCCGGGACGACTGCCTCGGAGTCCTCGATGAGGTCACCGAACTCGCTGTCGCCGTCCTCGCCCAGCGGGGTGTGCAGCGAGATCGGCTCGCGTCCGTACTTCTGGACCTCGATGACCTTCTCGGGGGTCATGTCGAGTTCCTTGGCCAGCTCCTCCGGGGTGGGCTCGCGGCCCAGGTCCTGGAGCATCTGACGCTGGACACGGGCCAGCTTGTTGATGACCTCGACCATGTGGACGGGGATACGGATCGTACGGGCCTGGTCGGCCATGGCGCGGGTGATGGCCTGGCGGATCCACCACGTCGCGTAGGTCGAGAACTTGTAGCCCTTGGTGTAGTCGAACTTCTCGACCGCACGGATCAGACCGAGGTTGCCCTCCTGGATCAGGTCCAGGAAGAGCATGCCGCGGCCGGTGTACCGCTTGGCCAGGGAGACGACCAGTCGGAGGTTGGCCTCCAGGAGGTGGTTCTTCGCGCGGCGGCCGTCCTCGGCGATGATCTCCAGTTCGCGCTTGAGCTTCGGCGCGAGCTTGTCGGAGTTCGCCAGCTTGTCCTCGGCGAACAGGCCCGCCTCGATGCGCTTGGCGAGCTCCACCTCCTGCTCGGCGTTGAGGAGCGGGACCTTACCGATCTGCTTGAGGTAGTCCTTGACCGGGTCGGCGGTGGCGCCGGCCGCGGCGACCTGCTGCGCGGGGGCGTCGTCCTCGTCGTCGTCGGACAGGACGAAGCCGGCGTTCTCCGCGCCCTCGGCGGCCTCGGGAGCGTCGCCCTTGCCGGGCGCCGGGGTCTCCTCGGTCACCTCGTCGTCGAGCAGCTCGTCGACGTCCTTCTTGGACGCGGTCTTCTTGGCGGTGGCCTTCTTGGCCGTGGTCTTCTTCGCGACCGCCTTCTTGGCGGTCGTCTTCTTCGCCGCTGCCTTCTTCGCAGGCGCGGACTCGGACTCACCGACCGACGGGTCCGCCACGGAGGCGGGGGCGGCGGCGGTGGTCTTCCTGACCGTGGCGGTCTTGGCCGCGACGGTCTTGGTGGCGGTGCGCTTCGCCGGACTCTTCGCTGCGACGCTCTTGCGGGTGCGCTTGGGCGCCTCTGCGGCACTGACCATCAGCGTCACACCCTCCTCGTCGAGGATCTGGTTGAGGCTGCGCAGAACGTTCTTCCACTGGGTTGGCGGAATCTGGTCAGCCTCGAAGGCCCGACGCACGTCATCGCCGGCGATCTGCCCATCTGCCTTTCCCCGCTCGATGAGCGCCATCACAGACTCGGACTCGGCGATCTCCGGCGGGAGCGTACGGGATGTGCTGGCCGACACGAACAACCTCTCGGAACGATGGAAACGGCTTCCGACCCCGTCCAGTGTGGATCGGAGCCGACGACCGCCGGTGGGGATGGACCGACGGCGCAGGGGCAACCGGGGAGTTGAACAGCGTCACGAACGCCGTCCGTATTCCCTCCTCGGCTATCACCTCTTAAGTCATCGCGCTTCCCTGAAGAGCGTTACGCCCAATCTGCGTGGCCCGAGTCACACCCCATAACGACCCATTCCCAGTCATATGACATGCAATCCTCCCAAGGTCCGCCGCCGGATCCGGTCGACGTCCCGGATCCGGCGACCATGTGCGCCTCCGCCGCGTACGGCGTGCCCCGCCCAAGGGGTACGCGGGGCACGGGGCCGCGCGGCGCCTACGGTCCGTATGCGGTCGTGTACGGGCCTTCAGTGCTCGCGGGGCGCGGGGACGACGTGGTCGACGGGCGTCCCGGAGCCCTGGCCGGCGGCCTCGCCGTGTGAGGCGAGAAGCTGGCGCATCGCGGATTCGGCCGCCGTGGCGTCGCCGGAGCCGATGGCGTCGACGACCCTCATGTGCTGACCCACGGACGTCTCGACCGGTCGCTCGCAGCCGCCGCTGGGGCCGCCGGAGACGTGCAGGGCGGCGGAGACGATGCCCGAGAGGTGCTCGAGCATGCGGTTGCCCGCGAGCTGCAGCAGCAGGGAGTGGAACTCGGCGTCGGCGCGGGAGAAGGTCATGGTGTCGCCCTGGGCCGCGGAGTGGCCCATGATCTCGACCATGTCGGCGAGCCGCTGCTGGATGTCCTCCCGGCCGTGGCCGGCGGCGAGCCGGGCGGCCAGCGGCTCGATCGTCCAGCGCAGCTCGCACAGCTCACGGCGCTGATCGTCGCGCTGCGGCCCGTAGGCCCGCCACTCGATGATGTCGGGGTCGAGGAGGTTCCAGTCGCTGACCGGGCGCACCCGGGTGCCGACGTTGGGGCGGGCGCTGACGAGGCCCTTGGCCTCGAGGACGCGCAGCGACTCACGGACGACGGTGCGGGAGACCTCGAAGCGCTGGCCGATCTCCTCGGGGACGAGCGGGCGGTCGGCGCCGAGATCGCCGGAGACGATCATCTGCCCGAGCTGCTGGACGAGTTGGCCGTGCAGGCCGCGGCCGCGGCTGCCGGCGGCGCGGCGGCCGACTCGGCCGATGTCTGCTTCGGAGCCGTCCCAGACCTGCGAAACGCGCTCGGTACGCTCCGGACCGGCTGTGCTGTTGGCGCTCGCGGCGTTGGCGGCGGCGTTGGCGTAGGAGTAGCGGTCAAGCTCGCCCGGGCCTGCAAGGCCGGTGTCGCCGGGGCGAGCCGCGGTCATCATGGTGTGCGCAAGGGTACTCACGCATCCTTTGTCGGCGACACCCTGAACACCCTTGAGGTCTTTGGTGAAAAGCACACGAAAGGGTGATCGCCCCCCATCTCCGAATTGACGCTTTATCGGAAGGAAACGCACGCTCCATGGCGAGTTGCGAACAACAGCCATAACAACACCGCGCCAAAACAGGCGCCTTACTCGGTCAGAAGGCGAAGCCGTATCACGCCGAGGGGGCATCACCGCAGGCCAGGGCTGGTGAGCGCCAACGCCATTGCGCTGTCCGCAAGTTGGCTGACGAGCGACCTCGCGACCGATATGCCTCGGTCGATTCCGGAGGGGCACTTGACGGCGGCCGATGGATCGACGACCGACGCCGGGGCCGGCTCGCGCGGGGACGGGGAACTCCACGGCGCCAACCCTGTTGCGGCGAACCGGAGTACGGAGGCAGCCGGGATCCGGGTGCCGCCACGGCCGTTGCAGGCAAGGGCAGTTGAGGGCGCAACTCACCCTGTGAGCAGGTGAGGCGCCACAGCGCGCCCGCAGGGCATGGCGGACACAGACCGGCCCTGGCGCGGGGTTCGGCCGTGCGCGAGCCGGCCGGGCGGGGCGGCACGGGGCGCCGGGGGCATATCGCGCCCGGCCGGAAGCGCCGGCCGGGCGTCGACTATCGGGGGCACGAAGGAGTTCACCCAGCCAGGGTACTGTAATATGTCCTATTTTCTCGTAATTGGTCTTTCTTGACGCTGTGTCGTGTCCACGAGGGCGCACGCCGGTCCGGTGGCAGCGCGGTATGCGCCCCGGGCTCAGATCTCGGGGCGCAGCATGGGCGGGTTGAGCAGGGTCGCTCCGCCGGCCCGGAACAGCTGCGCGGGGCGGCCGCCCTGGCGTGTGGTGGTTCCCCCCGTGGGCACCAGGAACCCCGGCGTTCCGGTCACCTTGCGGTGGAAGTTGCGGGGGTCGAGCGCCACACCCCAGACCGCCTCGTAGACCCGGCGCAGCTCGCCCACGGTGAACTCGGGCGGGCAGAAGGCCGTGGCGAGCGAGGAGTACTCGATCTTCGAGCGGGCGCGCTCCACGCCGTCGGCGAGGATCCGGGCGTGGTCGAACGCGAGTGGCGCGGCCAGCTCGCCCTCGCGGGCGTGGGTGTCGTCCTGTTCCAGGAGGGTCTCCACCGGTGCCCAGCGCGCGCTGTGGGCGTCTCCACCGGCAGTGGGGGCGGGCAGGTCGGGGGCGAGGACCAGGTGGGCGACGCTGACGACCCGCATCCGGGGGTCGCGCTTGGGATCGCCGTAGGTGGCGAGCTGTTCGAGGTGCGCGCCGTAAGCGGGCGACGCGTCGGCCGGGGACTGGGCGTGCAGGCCGGTCTCCTCGGCGAGCTCCCGGGCTGCCGCGTCCTCGAGGTCCTCGTCGGCCCGGACGAATCCGCCGGGCAGGGCCCAGCGCCCCTGGAACGGCGGCTCACCGCGGCGCACGGCCAGTGCGCACAGGGCGTGGCGGCGCACGGTGAGCACGACCAGGTCGACGGTGACAGCGAAGGGCGGGAAGGCCGACGGGTCGTAGGGAGGCATGGCGTGATCATAGTCGTCCGCCTGACGATAAACAGGCCCACGAGCTACGTCACGTGCCCAGCTGCAGGCCTTCCGCCGCCGCCTCGACCATCCCCATGCCGAGTCTGCTGATCCGCAGGGCGAACGGCTGCTCCGCGACCCTCAGGTCGGTGAGCTCCATCGCGCCGAGCGGGGCGGTGCCCAGCGGCCGCAGGGACACCGTGCCGGCCGGGACGTCGGGGCGCAGTCCGGCGAGCGTGATCAGTATCTGCACCGCGCCGGCCGCCGCCACGGCCGCCGGACGGCAGGCCGCCGGGTGCGGGACGGGCGCACCGTCGGCGGTGCGCTGCTCCCCCGCGTACATCTCAGGAAGACGGTGTCCAAAGCTGTCGGCGGCGTCGAGGACGCCCTTGGTCAGGGCGCCGGCTGCCCGTTCGTGGCCGGCCGCGGCCAGGCCGGCGGCGGCGATCGCGGTCTCGTGGACGCGTACCGCGCCGCTGCGGTGGCCGAACGGGTTGTAGCCGCTCTCCTTGGCGCCCAGCCCGCGCAGGCCCCACCCGGAGTCCATGGCCGGGCCGCCGAGCAGTCTGGCCAGTTGGTCGGTCTGTGTCGGGTCCAGCAGACCGGGGGCGAGGGTGCCGCCGCCGAGGAGGCCGGTGTCGAGGAGGTGGGCGGTGGTGGCGGCGAGATGCGGGACGGGCCGTCCGTCGGCGGTGAGAAGAGCCGCGGGGCGGCCGCCCATGCGGTCCTCGACCCAGAAGTCCGTACGGAAGCGGGAGCGCAGGTCCGCGGCCCACTCCCGCAGGGCTGCCGCCTCGGACGAGCCGTACGCCTCGAGGAGATCGGCGCCGAGCAGGGCGGCGCGGTGGGCATGGGCCTGGGTCTCACAGCGGTACGGCCCGCCGGGAGCGGGGTCGGGCACATAGCCGCCGCGGCCGCCGCGCGGCGGGGCGGTCACGATGCGCAGCCAGCGCAGGCAGCGCTCCGCGGCGGGCATCAGCCGCTCGGTCTCCCGCTCGGGCAGGCCCCAACGACGCGCCTCGGCCAGAACGGTGGGAAACAGCAAGGTGGCCTCGATGCCCGTGCAGCTCGGCGGGGCATGCGGTCCGGCGTCCCGGAGGGCCCCGGGAATTCGGCCGAAATCCGCCCCTGGAGCGGCGTGTTGGCTACGGGCGAGCGCACGCAGGGTGCCCGCGGCAAGCCGGGTGCCGAGCGGCAGCAGCATCCGGGCGGTCCACAGCGCCTCGGCCGGTGCGAGGCCACAGCGCCAGGGGAAACCGCCTGCGACGTACACGTCCGCGGGTGCGATCGGGTCGCGCATCGCCAGGCCGTACAGATCGTCGAGGCTGCCTGCCATCAGGGCGTCGGCCCGATGGTCGTCGCATTTCAGTCGGGCGGCCGCCCAGGGCTGCGGTGGCCGGTCACCGCGTTTGTGCGGCGCGGACGTTCCGCGGCGGGGGCCGGGGATGCGGACGCCCCCGGTGCGTCGGCTGACGGGAGCGCCGGCGCCGGGTCGGCCGGGGGCGTGCTCCAGTCCGGCGTCCAGTTCGATGGTGCGGCTGCCGCCGGGCGGCAGGCTCAGCTCCCAGCGCAGCAACCCCGCCGAGGCGAGGGCGTCCTCGGGTGTGGGTGTCGCCCGCACCACCGCATGCAGCCCGGGCCCCGACCAGCGGAGCCCGGAGCCATGGACCACGGCCCGAAGTTCGGGGCCAGGGAGGCCGACGGCGACGGCTCCGAGCTCCGCGAGGTCCGTGCCGAGGCGGATCTCGACAGGCAGGCGGACCGGCCGGGCGGCGCTGCTGCGGAAGGTGATCCGCTCGGTGCCGTCGGCGTGGCGCAGCCGCTCCATGTGGATCTCCGGGTCCGGTCCGCGCTCGCCGGTCCTGCGGATCGTCCCGATGAACCGGGCGCGGTCCGCTCCGGTCAGCCTCCCCTGGACAACGAGCGGTTCGCCGCCCGCGACCCGCAGTTCGCAGTGGGACAGGACCCGTCGGCCGTCGCGGTAGAAGCCCTCCAGACCATGGCCGGTCAGCTGGCCCGAGCCGGGGGACACGGCGAGCGCGGGGAGGGCCACACAGACCAGTGAGGAGTGGACGGGTTGGGGTTGCGGGGTGCGGGGCGGCGCCGGACGCCGCTCTCCGGATGGTCGGTGGACCGGCTGGGTGGTGGGGACGATGCCTGGCACGCTCTGCGCTCCCTGGTGGGGTCGGGGATCCGTACGGCCTGCTCCAAATAGGTGAACGGTCCGGCCGGTGCCCAGGTCACGCCGGTCGCATGGCGGCGGTGCGATCATCGCCTGCTCCGGTCGTCGTCCCGGCGCGCCCTGCGCCTGCCGCGCCCGTCGGTCGTACGGGCACCGGGGCCGGTGCCGCCGCGTGGTCCCCGGGGACGGCCGGCGGGCCCGGAGCGGGCCGGGCCCGATCGCCGCGCGTGCTGCGACGTGTCTTCGGCGGCGGGCGCCGACTCGGTGGGAGGCGTCGACTCGGTGGGAGGCGTCGACTCGGCGGTGGGCGCGGCACCGTCGGCGGCGGCCAGCGCCTCCCGGTGCTGCTCGCGCAGGCAGCGGCGCAACGGCTCCGGATCGAGGCCTTCGTTGATCGCGCGGTGCAGCAACTGCGCGAAGGTGTAATCGGGGTCGATGGCCAGGGCGCGGCTGAGGGCGACCCGTGCCGAAGGGCCGTCCTCGGTGGACCAGCAGACCCATCCGGCGAGGGTGAGCGGCGCCACCGCGTGTTCCATGTAGCCACCCGCGCAGCGGCGGGCGAGGGCACGCCAGAGCCGGAGGGCCGGCGCGGCGGCGGGGCCGTCCATCCACTCGGCCGCCCGGTCGCGGGTGATCCGGTCCTGGAGGCCGAGGATGAGGTCGGCGGCCTCGGCGTCGGTGATCAGCGCGTCGTCGCAGGCGTCCCGGGCCCGGTTGCTGCCCGAGGGGGTGTCCTGGCGGAAGCGGTGGATCATGGCGGCGGCCAGGTCGAGGGTGTCCTTGCGGACGGCCACCGCACCGGCAGCCTGCAGCATGCGGGGGACGAGCGCACCGGCCGCCTTGTCCAGCGCCTTCTCCTGGTCGGTGGCGCGCGGCCCCCTGCGGGGCGCCAGCCGGGCCTCCATTTCCTTGAGTGAACCGCGCACCTGCATTCCCGCGTACGCGGCGGCCGCGGCCATCACGGAGGTGCCCGGCATGACCATGGGCGTGCCGTCCGCGGGGCAGCACCGGAAGTCGGGGCAGCAGTAGGACCAGAAGCGGCCGTTGGAGATGCAGAGTGCTTCGAGGACGGGGACGTCGAGTGCGCCGCAGGCGGTGCGCAGTCGCTGGGCGAGCGGGCGGAGGCGGTCCTTGACATCCTTGCCGCTCTCGCCTGCCGCGGGCTCCTGGCAGAGGTAGACGATGATCGCCGTGGGCCGGGCTGCACGCTCCTGACCTGCTGAGATCAGGCAGTCTGCGAGCTGGTCGGCGGTGTCGGGCCACTGGGTGGTGTCCGTCGGGATGCCGAGCCGGACCCGGCCGCCGAAGCGTCCGCGCTCGCCGTGCAGCGCCACCATCACGATGGAGTCGTCCGGGAAGAAGCCCATGAGATACGGCAGGGCGTCGGCGAGCTCGGCCGGTCCGCGCAGGGTGACCTGCGCTTCGGCATGCTCGGTCCGGGCCGAGTCGGCGGCGGCGGAGTGGGAAGGGCCTGCGGGCTGGGAGGGGTGGGAGGGGCCGGGGGAACTGGGCGAGGTGGTGCTCTGCGCGGGGATGGCCGGGGACGGTGGCTCGAAGGCGCGGGAGGCGGGTGAGGGAGGTGAGGAGTTCGCCGGGTGGCCGGAAGCGTCGGGGGAATTCGCGGCGGATGAAGCCGGGGGCGTTTCAGCGGAGTTGAGGTCGGTGCTGCGCTTGCGCGGTTCGCTGTGCGGATTCATGGCTCGAAGATCCCGCGACCGGCCGCCGCTCCGCGACCCCTGTGGATAACTCGCGGGCGACGAGGTTATCCACAGCTTCGGGCGAGGGTTCGCGCGTTGTCAGTGGCATCGGGTTGCATGGGGGCATGAGCGGCGAAGTAGATGTCTCACAACGCGGCGGCAAGAGCTGCGGTGGTCGCGGCCGCCAGTGTCAGCGTTCCCGCGAAGGCGCCCTCAGCCCGGGGAGGAGGAGACGGATACGAGGCGCCGTCCGGGCGCGCGGGTTTGTCGGCCGCGGCTGCGGCCGACAGGGCGACAGGGCGACAACGACGATCACTGCGAGGCTTGTCAGAGCAGAGTGATGACAAAGCTGACGCGGCAGATGCCACCGAGAGATGGGGGCTCTTGGCAGTCGAGTAAGCCCGCGTCGCGTTCTTTCGGTGACCGACTCAGGGCGGCGGGCCGGGAATTGCATGTCGTTCCGCTCCGAGAGAGCGGTGACGGGTGGGGAGACAGGTGGGGAGGTGGACTCGGGCGCCTGCCGGAGCGGGCAGGCAGGCGCCCGAGGATTTCTCCGCCGCTTACGCCCCCGCGTAGTGGGGGAGCAGGGTCACTTGCCCAATTCCTTAGCCACGGCGGCTCGGCGGGCGAACATCTTCTCCTTGGACTCGGCCATCTCGCGGAGCGCCGACTTCCGTTCCCGCTGGGCCAGCCGGTCCAGATAGAGGTGACCGTGAAGGTGGTCCGTCTCGTGCTGCAGGCATCGGGCGAAGTAGCCCCGGCCCTCGATCACCAGAGGGTTGCCGTCCTTGTCGCGGCCTCGTACGACGGCACGGTCGAGGCGGGGCACAACACGGTAGGGGCCGGGAACCGACAGGCATCCTTCGGTTTCCTCGATCAGCATGCGGTCCTCGGCCACGACCTCGTCCAGGACCGGGTTGGCGATGTGCCCGACGTGGCGCACGCCCCACTCATCGGTGATGTCCCACACGAACAACTGCAGGTCCACGTCGATCTGGTTGGCGGCGAGCCCCGCGCCCTCTGCCACCTGGTTCGTGGCGAACATGTCGTCGATCAGCTGCGAAAGCTCCGGCGTGCCGAACTCGGTGACCTCCCGGCACCGTCGGTGCAGGATCTCCTCCCCGACGACGGTGATGCGGCGCACGGCACCCCGTTCGACCTCGGGAGCCATCTGCGGGTAGGACTCGACGGGTTCGCCCTGCACTCGTACTCGGCGATCCTGCGAGATGTCACCGGATTGAACAGCCATGGAGTTTCAACGCCTTCCACACATGCGTGAGCCGACCGGGGACGGGCCCACCGGCCGGCTGCAGTCCAGCTTGATCGAATACTTTCCAAAGTAGCACTCTTTGCAAAGTGGGTGACGAAAACCGTCAAGCCGCATTCGTGGGGCCGCCGTTGCGACTCGCGGCGCAGCCGCCTTCGGACCATCTGACCCACAGCATCATGCTGACATCGAGGACCTGATCAATCGGCGGCTCACACTCACGACCCGTTACGAGCCCTTGTACGGCGGAGAGAACGGCACAGCGGACTAGGACCAATCCGTTGAAGTGCATCACCTGAGGGGCATCACCTCTGCTGAACTCACGTCAGCCCGACGTAGTGCAGACCGGGAACGAGGGAGATGAATGTGGTCAGGTAGGCACGACAGCTACTTCGAAGAGACTGCGCGGATGATCGCGGAGCAGTTGGAGCGAAGCCGTTCCAGGCAGCGCGCCGAAGCGGTCAAGTACAGCAGAGCGCAAGTCCGGCAGAGCCGTGAGATCTCCCGTGAAGCCGAGGTCACCGAGCTGGAGCGTCTCGCGGTTCTCGGGCAGATTCCTCAGGCCGCATACAAGGCTCGTCTGGCCGCCTTGGACGAAGCCGCCGAGGAAGGGACCGGGGAGTAGAAGCGTCGCCGCGCTGACAGCCGGGTTGCGGCCGTGCCCCATCACGGGAGTACGGAGGTACGACCTGGGCGACCCATGCGACCTGGGCGACCTGGGCGACCTGGGGGGGAGTGCTTCATTCCGTGCGTTTCCGCGTATTTTCGCGCCTCTTCCGCGCCTCTTTCCGCGCTTCTTTTCGCGCAGCCGGCATGGGCTGTCGACGCGGCGCCACGGCGATACGGCGTTGTCGTTGCCGGTCAGAAGCACTCCCCCGCTTGTGCGGTCGTCCTCGGCCCGTTCAGTCGACTTCGAGGGCCGCGATGACGTCCGCGGCCCCTTCGCGGCGGCTGGCGGTGGTGGTCACCACGGGTGTGGGTCGGGTGCCGAGTGCGACCATCGCCCGGAGTTCGCGCAGGATCGTGCCGACCCCGTCCTGGTCCGCCTTGTTCACGACGTAGAGGTCGGCGATTTCCAGTACGCCGGCCTTGGCCAGCTGAATGCCGTCGCCCGCTCCGGGGGAAAGGACGACGATGGTCCGGTCGGCGACGGATGCGATCTCGACCTCGGACTGCCCGGCCCCGACGGTCTCGATGAGGATGACGTCGAATCCCGCCTCGGAAAGGATCGAGATCATCGGCCGGGCGGTGGCCGAGAGCCCGCCGAGATGGCCTCGGCTGGAGACCGACCGGATGAACACCCCTGGATCTTCGGAGTGCTCCTGCATCCGGATCCGGTCGCCGAGCAGCGAGCCTCCGGTCACCGGTGACGACGGGTCGAAGCAGAGCACCGCCACACGGCTTCCGCGCCGCCGGAACTCGGCGATGAGGCACGACGTCAACGTCGACTTGCCGACGCCCGGCGGACCGGTCAGGCCGATCACCGTCGCGGAGCGTGAAGGCGCTTGGAGATCGGCCTCCGTGATGTCGTAGTTCTCCGCGCGGGCCATGAGACGGGCCAGCGCCCGCACATTGCCGTGCCGGGCGGATTCCAGCGATTCCCGAAGCTGCTGACTGGTCAATCCGTCACCTCGATGAGGTGCAGATTCGCCTGCGCCCATTCGATGATCTCCGGCAGCGAGTCACGTGAGGTGAACACCCTGAGCACACCCATCTCGACGAGTTCCCGGGCGTCCTCCGGCGGGATGATTCCGCCGCAGAACACCGGTACGTTCGCCGCGTCGTTCTCGACGAGCAGCTTCAGGATCCTGGGCACCAACTCCATATGCGCACCCGAGAGCAGGGACAGGCCGATGGCGTCGGCTCCCTCTTCCAGAGCGGTGCGGACTATCTGCTCGGGCGTCTGGCGCAATCCGGTGTAGATCACTTCCATACCGGCGTCGCGCAATGCCCGCGCGACCACCTTCGCCCCTCGGTCGTGGCCGTCCAATCCCGGTTTGGCGACAACCACTCGGACGCGATTCATCTGTCCCCCGGCCTTTCCTTTGTCTGAATGATGACGGGCGTCGTCATGCCGCCATCAGTGGGGTGATCCGGTCCTCGCCGATGTGCGAGCGCAGCACGGAGTCGGTCACGCCGAGGCCCCTCGACGGCGCCAGACAGAGCACGCCGACCTTGCCGAGGTGTCCGTTGCGCTGAATCATGCGTGCGGCTTCGGCGGTCTCGTGGAACGGGTAGACCTCGGACAGCATCGGCAGCACGCGCCCGCGCTGGATGAGGCGATTGGCCTGCCACTGCTCGTAGAGATTCGCTCCGTGGCTGCCGATGACCTTCTTCAGTCGCATCCACAGGTAGCGGTTGTCGAAGGTGTGCTGGTACCCGGTGCTCGACCCGCAGGTCACGATGACACCACCGCGCCTGGCCACGTATACCGAGATGCCGAAGGTGTCGCGTCCGACGTGCTCGAAGACGATGTTCGGGTCCTCGCCGATCTCGCGTCTGATGATCTTCCCCAGCCGCTTTCCGGTCGCCACGGTGGCGTCCGGGTCGGCGGAGATCTCACCGATCTCGCGCCGGTCGATCACCAGCTCGCAGCCGAGCTTGCGGGCGAGCTCGGCCTTCTTGTCCGAGCCGACGATGCCGATCGGGATGCCACCGCCGTTGCGGACGAACTGCACTGCGTAGCCGCCCAGGCCGCCGGCCGCGCCCCACACCAGCACCACATCGCCCTGGCGCATGTTGGCGCCGCGCTCGCTGATGAGCATCCGGTAGGCCGTACCGGCGCACAGCGGATTGCTGGCCGCCTCCTCCCAGCTGAGGTGAGCGGCCTTGGGCAGCAGTTGGCTGGCCCGGACGATCGCGTAGTGGGCGAGTCCACCGAAATTGGTCTCGAATCCCCACGCTCGCTGTTCGGCGCCCATCATGCCGTCGTCGTGCGTGTGTGCCTCCTGGTCGTCGACGTGGGCCGTCGCGATGGCCACATGGTCGCCGATCTTCCAGTTCCGGACGCCGTTGCCGACGCGTACGATCACTCCGGCGGCGTCCGAGCCGAGGACGTGGTACGGCTGGTCGTGCCGTGCGGCCCAACCGCCCTGCTTTCCGTAGTGGCGCAGGAAGTTGAAGGTGGGCATCGGCTCGAAGGTGGCCGACCAGATCGTGTTGTAGTTCATCGCCGCGGCCATGACGGCGACCAGGACCTCATCCGGAGCGAGCTCCGGCATGGGGACGTCCCCGATGTGGAGCGATTTCCGGACGTCCTTGTCGTCGACGCCGGCGAACATGCCGACGTCTTCGACCCGCAGGTAAGCCGCGGCGTACTCACTCGGAACCGGAATGCGTTCGAGTACGTCGGGAGAGGCTCCCGCTACCACCGCTGCCGAAAGCTCGTCCATGGTCATCCTTCCTTGCTGTCCATCTCGGAATCGCGGATCTGAATGCGTCCCGGCAGATCACTTCCGTGCAGCCACTTCCGCAGATACGCGCGGAACTCGCGCACGGTCGGGGCGTTCGGGCCACGTCCGGTCACGACCAGCACCGCGGTCTGGGTCCGGGCCTTCTCGAGCCGCACCTCCGCTTCCCGGACCCATGGGTGGGTCCGGGCGATGCGCGTGACGGCCGAGGTGTCGATCAGGCTGCGGGTGCAGATCCATCGGCCGTGCTCCGGCCCGAGCAGCCGCACGCCGCCGTCCGCGGCGACGTATCCGCAGTCGCCGGTGGGCTCCTCGCGGCCGTCGGGAAGACGGACCCGGAGCGCACCCGCGATCGACCGCGGCAGCGGCTGCCCCGACGGGCCGTGCGCCGTGAACGCCACGCCCTGCGCGGGGACCAGGCGCGGCGGGTTCGGGGGGTCCTCGTCCCGCAGCGTTCCGGCGCGGACACCGCCGCGGGTGTAGGGGGTCCCGTCGGTGGCGGTGTCCGGCCGGTCCGCGACCGCCGTGGTGACCGAGGACGTCGTACGGTTCGCCGCGAGGTCCGAGACGGCCGTGCGGAAGTCGGTCAGGAGCTGCTCCGCTTCCTGCGCTCCCATGAGGTCCTGGCGGTAGTCCAGACGCACCCGGCAGTCCGGCCAGTTCGCCCGGATCTGCAGTGTCCTGGCCAGCGTCGCCGACGTGTTCGGGGTGAAGAAGTCCCAGTCGGTGCGCAGGCCGGGGATCTCCAGGTCCAATCCGGCCGGCGGCCGGGGGAAGGAGAGACCGAGTTCGGTGCCGAGCCGGGCCAGCGGTCTGCCGGGCACACCGGCGACCAGGTCGACGAACGGCACCCGGCGGAAGCGCGCCAGGTGGGAGAGCGCTTGGCGGGCCGCGGCCACCGACTGCTCGATCGACGCCTGCCGGGTGGTCTCGACGGCCACGGGGACCACGTTGATCTGGAGGCCCGCGACATGGCCGGTGTGTTCGTCACTCACGTCGGAGGCCAGCGCCAGGAGGGCGGTGTTGTTGCCGTACACCGCCAGCTGACGGATCGACGCCGCCAGGAGCATGGTGAAGGTGCTCACCTTCAGCGTCCGGGCCGTCTCCCGCAGGGTGGCGACCGCGGAGGGGTCCAGTTCGATGGTGGGCGAGGACGTGATCGTCCGGTCTCCCAGCCGGCCGCCCTCGGGCAGGGCCATCGGCGTGGCCGTCTCGACGGTCCGGCGCCAGAAGGCCCTCGCCTCCTCGGCCACGTCGCCGGGGGCGACCGGGGTCGTGGGCGCGGCCAGTGGCGACGGCTGCACCGGGCGGCCCGCCCGGAGGTCCCCGAGGTATGCCGAGAAGTCCCGCGCCACGAGGAACTTGCTGCGCCCGTCGAAGCCGGCGTGGTGGGCCGCGAACACGACCGAGCAGCGGTCGTCGCCGTGCGTCAGGAGGTGGAACCGGATCGGCGCCTCGGTGGACAGGTCCCAGTGGCGGCGCTGGAGGTGCTGGGCCGTCCAGGCACGGACGGCTGCCTTCTCGGTGCCTTGCTCGCAGGTGAGTTCGGCGCGTGGGAAGGAGCAGGCGTCCCGCGCCGACAGCACGCACTGGCGCAGCTGCCCGTCGACCAGCCGGAGCACCGACCGCAGCGGCTCGTGCCGGTGCAGCACCGCCCGTGCCGCCGCCTTGAGGTCGTCTTCGTCGACGGCGCCGTGGAAGGTCGCGACGAAGTATCCGCCGCCGCTGATCGACGGATCGATCTCCGCTTCCGCCCACAGCGCGTACTGGCCGGCGTCCGCGGGCCGGTCGTGCAGGATGGCCGTCATGCGCGACCGACCGGGCCGCGTCGACGTGGCCTCAGATCATCGGAGATGGCCTGGACGACGGCCTCTCGATCGATCTTGCCGCTGGGCGTTCTGGGGAGTTCGGGCAGTTCGGTCACCGAGAGCGGTACCGACACCTCCGGCAGCACCGTGCGCAGGCGGTCGAGGACGTCGGCCTCGACGGACGCGTTGCCGCCGTCGCGGAGGACGACCGCGGCGCGGAGGCTGGTGTGACCGGACCTGCTCGGCACCATGGCCGTCGCGGCGGCGGCGATCTCGGGGGCCGAGAGCAGTTGCGCATCGACCTCCAGGAGGTCCACCCGGATTCCGCGGATCTTGATCTGGTCGTCCATGCGCGACAGGAAGCGCACACCGTCCGCGGTGAGTTCGACCAGGTCACCGGTGCGGAACGCCCGGGTGTGCCCGGCCGGGGAGGGAGCGATGTCGATGTAGCGCTGGGCGGTCAGTTCCGGTCGCCCCAGGTACCCCTCGGACAACGGGTGTCCGGCGACGAGGAGTTCGCCGATACGGGGGGTGTCCGGATCCTCCGGAGCGACGAGCAGCTCGCATCCGGGCAGGGGGACGCCGATCGGGGGCAGATGGGGCCAGGTCGCCGGGTCGGCGTCCAGTACGTGCGACGTCACCATGGCGGATTCGCTCTGCCCGTAGTGGTTGACCAGTCGGCAGGCGGGCATGGCGGCGAACATCGACCGGATGTCCTCCGAGCAGACCATCTGCTCACCGGCGGTGTTCACCTCGACCAGGTGCAGCTTGTCGAGCAGTTCCGCCCGCGCTGTGACGGCCAGCATCTGCAGGGCGACGAACGGGACGAACAGCCGCTCGACCCGGTGGTCGGCCAGCCAGCGCAGCAGGCGAGCCGGCTCGCGGCGCAGCTCCTCCGGCATGATCACCAGCGTGCCGCCGCCGCAGAGCGTGCCGAGGATCTCCTGGAACGAGACGTCGAAGTTCAGCGGGGCGAACTGGGCGGTGCGCAGGTCCGGTCGCGGCGAGTGCGACGCCTGCCAGTCGACCATCGCGTCGACACAGCGGTGGGTCAGTGCCACGCCCTTGGGCCATCCGGTCGAACCGGAGGTGTAGATGACGTAGACCGGCAGCTCGGGGTCGCAGGGGACCGCGCGGAGGTCCGGCGCCGCGGTCGTGGCGGGCGCCGCACCGATCCGCAGCATCGGGCCGTCGTACCGTACGCCGGTGTGCTCGGTGGCGATGACGGCACGCGGCGCGCAGTCGTCGATCATGAACTGGAGGCGCTCGACGGGGTATTCGGGATCCAGCGGCACGTACGTGGCGCCGCGGAGCATCACCCCGAGCAGCGCGGCGACCGCGCCCGCGCCGCGCGGCAGGGACACCGCGACCCGGTCTGCGGTGGCCACGCCGGCCGTCTCCAGGTCGGCCGACACGCACTGCGCCCAGGCCGCCAGCTCACCGTAGGTGTACTGGCGTTCGGTGTCGACGACCGCCGTGCGCTCGGGGTCGTCCTCGACGTGCCGCGCGAAGTCCGCGAGGAAGCACTCCGGCTTCGTCGGGCCGCCCCACAGCGAAAGGAATTCCTGTGCGGTCATGCACCGGCCCCCCGCTGTGGCACCGCGGTCAGCTCCTCGTTGAGGGCGTCCACGAACTCCTCGATGGTGGGGTTGTTGAATATCAGGCGCAGTTCCGCCTCGATGCCGTACTCCCGCTCGATCAGGGCGAGGATCTTCGCCGCCACCAGGGAGTCGCCGCCGAGGTCGAAGAAGTTGTCCTCGGGCGTGAGGCCGTCCACACCCAGTGCGCGCTCCCAGAACGCGGAAATGGTGGAGGTCATCTGCTGGTTCATATCTACTCGCTGCCTCTTCGCTGTCTCTTCGTTGTCTTTTCGAAAATTGCCGTCGGTACGTCGCCGCACTGCACGGGGACGTCGCTGCGCACTGCCGTTCAGCGGGCCTGCCCGTCGTTCGCGGCGGCCGCCAGTCCGTCCGCGACCGCACGTTGCATCTGGCCGATGCTGGCCCGTGCCCGCGCGGCCGCGATCATCGATTCCATGACGTTGCGGCCCGCCGCGACGTCGCCGGTCAGGGCGCGCAGTTCCGCCTCGCACGTCCCCCGCTCGAAGGGGCGTCGACGCCCCGGGACGACGCCGGAGCGAAGTTGCCGTTCGGTGAGCCACTCCTCTTCCTCGGACACCTCGGCATCGGCGACGCCGACCGTGGGGCCACCGCCGGCGTAGGCCATGTCGTCGATATGCGACTCCAGCCACCCACTGCGCAGACAGCTCAGCAGTCCGCCGCGGGCGGCGATGTCGTCGAGCCAGCCCTGTGCTTCCTGCTCGATTTCGTCGGCGATTCGGGAGATCGTGTCCGATCCGCCGAGCGGGTCGACGTACCGCGCCACGTCGGTTTCCTTCAGAAGGATCTGCTGCACGCGCAGCGCGACCCGCGCGGAGAGCTGGCCGGGGGTCTGCGCCGCCTCGTCGAAACCGCAGACGTGCAGGGACTGGACCCCGCCGAGGACCGCCGCCATCGCCTGAATGGTGGTGCGTGCGATGTTGTTGAGCGGTTCGCTCGCGGCCAGGGCCGATCCGAAGGTGTTGACCTGGATGCGCATGCGGGTCGACTTGTCGTTGGTGGCGCCGAAGCGGTCCACCATCCGCGTCGCGTACATCCTCCGCAGCACCCGGAACTTCGCCGCCTCGGCGAGCAGTTCCATGTGGGTGCCGAAGATGAAGCTCAGTCGTGGCGCGACCTCGTCGACGGTGAAACCGCGGTCGAGCATGCCGTGGAGGTACTGCTCGGCGTCGGCGATGCCGAGCGCCACCTCCAGCGAACGGTTCGCGCCGGCTTCGCGGGCATGGCCGCCCGAGATCGAGACGGGATTGACCTTGGGCAGATGGCGTACGCAGTACTCGATGACGTCCAGCGAGAAGCGGAAACTGTCGTCCAGGTCGAAGACGAACGCCTTGCGGGCCGCGTGCTCCTTCAGCATCTCGTTCTGCAGCGTGCCGCGCAGCAGTGCGGGATCGACGCCGGATTCCTCGGCGACCACGATCCACAGGGCGAGGATCATCGGCGCGGTCGCGTTGATGGTGAACGAGACCGACACCTGATCCAGCGGAATTCCGTCGAACACCGCCGCCAGATCGTCGACGGTGGCGACCGAGACACCCGCCCGGCCGACCTCTCCGACCGCGGCCGGATCGTCCGGGTCCAGCCCCAGCTGGGTCGGCAGGTCGAAGGCCAGGGAGAGCCCGGTCTCACCGCGTTCGAGGAGGTAGTGGAATCGCTTGTTGGTGTCGAGGCCGTCGCCCAGGCCCGCGAGCTGCCTGATCGTCCACGGCCGGGACGTATACCCCTTGGGATGGATTCCGGCCTCGTAGGGAAATTCACCGGGTTTACTCATCATCGACACCTGCCAATCCTGCTTTCAGAAGGTCGCCATAGGCGTCCAACACATCGGGGCTCAATATGTCGTTGTGTTCGCAGTCGACTGCGTATTCCTTGACCGGACCGGTGACGAAAGGTGTCCAGTCGCGCGAGTAGCCCGAATCGACTTCCGCCCCCATTGCCGTGAACACCACGGCGGTGCCGTCGAACACTTCCGGTGTATGGCCGTGCCAGAGTTCCGAGTTGTATCGGAGGTTGTGTACGACGTGGCTGATGATCCAGGCCGGCGGGATGGCGGCGCCGAGGGAGGACTGGCTTTCGACCCACTCCACGATCTGCTCGGAGGAGGTCAGTTCGGGCGGCGCGGGCAGCTCGACGTTCTTGGAGACGAAGTACCGCACCACGTCGACCTCGTCGAACTCCTCTTCCGCGGCCCGTGTCACGCCGGGCTCCACCATGGCCGCGTCCAGCAGCACCAGTCGTCGCACCTGCGCGCCCCGGCGCTGCAGCTCGACCGCCATCTGCTGGGCGACGACCCCGCCGAAGGACCATCCGAGCAGGTCGTAGGGGCCTTCGGGCTGGATCGACTGCACGAGGTCGGCGTAGCGCGCTGCCATCTCCCGTACGGTGCGGGGCCGTTCGCCCGTGTCGACGGTCTGCTGGATGCCGATGATCGGGCGCTTCAGGATGCTGCCGAGGGCCTGGTAGGCCCAGCTGACGCCGCCACCGGGGTGGATGCAGAACAGCGGATCGCCGGGTCCCTGCCGGAGCCTGGTGACCTGGGGCAGCTCGTCCGACTGCGACCAGCTGTAGAGCTGGCGGGCGAGTCCCCTGACCGTGGGTGCTTCCATCAGCGCGCGCACGCCGATCTCGGAGTCGAAGGACTCCCGTACGGCGGCGACCACCCGCATCGCCGACAGCGAGTTGCCGCCGAGGTCGAAGAAGGAGTCGTCGACGCCCACCTTCGGCAGGTCGAGCACCCGCGCGAAGATGCCCGCGAGGATCTCCTCCACCGGTGACGACGGGGCCCGGTACACCCCACCGGTGAACTCCGGCTCGGGCAGCGCCCGCTTGTCCAGCTTGCCGTTGACGGTGAGCGGAAAGTCCTCGACGACCATCACCACGGCCGGAACCATGTACTCCGGAAGCTGCACGGCCACCTCGCCGCGCACCGCCGAGCCGTCCAGGCCGGCCGTCGCGTCGGCGGGCACCACGTAACCCACCAGCTGCTTGCCCGCGTCGGTCGGCCGCACGATCACGGCGGCCCGGTCCACACCGGCCACACCGGCCAGGGCGGCCTCGACCTCGCCCAGCTCCACGCGGAAGCCACGGATCTTCACCTGGTCGTCCGAGCGCCCCACGTACTCCAGCTCGCCCCAGGCGTTCCACCGCACCAGGTCACCGGTGCGGTACATCCGCGAACCGGCCGGGCCGAACGGGTTCGCCACGAACCGCGACGCCGTCAGGCCCCCGCGGCCCACATAGCCCAGGCCGACGCTGCGCCCCGCCACGTACAGCTCGCCGACCACACCGACCGGCACCCGGCGCAGACCGGCGTCCAGCACGAACAGCGCGTCTCCCGGAACCGGCGAACCGATCGGCGCGCCCTTTCCTGGCTGCATGGGGCCGCTCATGGACGCATAGAACGTCTCGGTCTCGCCGTAGCCGTTGATCATGGCGCGGCCGGGCGCCCAGCGCTCGACCAGCTCGGGCGAACTCGCCTCGCCGCCCACGAAGACGGTCCGCACGCCGTCCAGTCCCTCGGGCGACAGCATTTCGAGCGCCGACGGGGTCTGGTTGACCGTGGTGACCTTCTCGTCGATGAGCAGCTGATGGAAGTCGGCGGCCGAGTGGACGGCGTCCTCGGGGACGACGACCAGGCGCCCGCCGTGCAGCAGCGCACCCCACATCTCCCACACCGACACGTCGAACGCGTAGGAGTGGAACAGCGACCACACCTGGTCCGGGGTCGGCACGAACGCCCGCTCCGACGGGGCGTACATCTGCGTCACGTTCGCCTGCGTGATCGCGACGCCCTTGGGAACGCCGGTCGTTCCGGAGGTGTACGTGATGTACGCGACGCGGTGTGCGTCCGGCAGCGGCAGCGCGGCGGTCGGCTGCGCGGCGGTTGCGGGATCTTCGACGTCCACCACGGCGACACCGGATCCGTCGACGCGATGCGCCTGCTCGGCGGTGGTCAGCACCGCGCGGGGCGCGGCGTCGCCGAGGATGAACACCACGCGCTCGTCGGGGTGGTTGACGTCGATCGGCAGGTACGTCGCGCCCAGCTTCAGCAGCGCCAGGATCGCTATCACGGTGTGCGCCGAACGGGGCAGCAGCAGCGCCACGACGTCCCCGGCAGCCACACCACGGCCGGCCAGCAGGTGCGCGAGCCGCGAGGACTCCTCGTCCAGCTCCCGGTACGTCCGTGACCGGCCCTCGAACACCAGGGCCACGTCGTCCGGTCGCCGCTCCACCTGGCCGGCGAACAGCTGCGGGATCGACGGGTCGTCGGCCTGCTCGAACAGCACGGGTCGTTGGCCGAGCGCGTCCAGCTGCGCCCGCTCCTCCTCGTCCAGGAGGTCGACCGACATCACCGGGCGGTCCGCGTCGGCGACCATCACCGTGAGCAGCCGCTGCCACCGTGCCACGACGCGTTCCACGGTCCCGGCGTCGAAGACGTCGGTGCGGTATTCGACGACACCGCCGATGCCCGCGGGCCGGCCGGCGTCGTCGAACCGCTCACGCAGGCTGAACGTCAGGTCCATGCGTGCGGTCAGGGTGTCCGCCTGGTCCGGGGTGATGTCCAGGCCGGGCAGGGACAGGTCGGGCAGGGGGATGTTCTGCCAGGCGAAGAGCACCTGGATCAGCGGGTGATGGGCCTGGGTGCGGACCGGGTTGAGCCGGTCCACCAGGGCGTCGAAGGGCACGTCCTGGTGCGCGAACGCGTCCAGGCTCCGCTCCCGGACCTGCCCCAGCAGCTCACCGAAGCTCTGCTCGCCCGACACCTGCGTGCGCAGCACCAGCGTGTTGACGAAGAACCCGACCATCTCGTCGAACTCGGACCGCCCACGACCCGCCGTCGGCACCCCGAACGCCACATCCGCACTGCCACTCAGCCGCGACAACAGCACCGACAACGCCGCCGACATCACCATGAACGTCGTCGCGTCGTGCTCCCGTGCGACCCGCTGCACCAGCTCCTGCAGCTCCGCGGGCCACTCGACGAGGACCTGACCGCCCCGGTGGTCGGCCACCGCCGGATACGGCCGGTCCGTCGGAAGTTCCAACAGCCCCTCGAATCCGGCGAGTTCCCGCTCCCAGAAGCGGGTCTGCCGGCCGAGTCGGCCCTCGGGGTCCGCCTCGTCGCCGAGGAGTTCGTGCTGCCAGAGCGTGTAGTCGGCGTACTGGACCGGCAGCGGCGACCACTGGGGTGCCGCATGGGCGCCACGCGCCTGGTAGGCGGTGAGGAGATCGCGTACCAGCGGAGCGAGCGACGAGCCGTCGCCCGCGATGTGGTGCACCACCAAGGCCAGCCGGTGTTCGGTGGCGGATACCGCGAACAGCCGCGCGCGGAAGGGGATCTCGGCCGCCAGATCGAACTCGTGGCGTGCCACGGCGCCGACGGCCTCGTCCAGCCGGTGTGCCGTCCATGCGGTGGCGTCGACGACGTCCCAGCCGAAGTCCGCCTCGGCCACATCGAGGACACGCTGCTCGGGCACACCGTCCACGTCCGGGAACACCGTCCGCAGACTCTCGTGCCGACCCACCACATCAGCGACCGCCGCACCCAACGCCCCGGCATCGAGCCCACCGGTCAAACGCAGCACCAGCGGAATGTTGTACGTCGCCGACAACCCCTCCAACTGATGAATGAACCACAACCGACGCTGCGCAAAAGACAACGGCAACCGCTCCGGACGCACCACCGGAACCCACGCCGCACCCCCACCCAGCGACCCACCCACCACACGAGCCAACCCCGCCACCGACGACGCGTCCCACAACGCACGCACACCGATCTCGGAATCGAAGGACTCCCGCACCGCCGCGACCACCCGCATCGCCGACAACGAATTGCCGCCCAGGTCGAAGAACGAATCGTCCACACCCACCTGCGGCAGACCCAGCACCCGCGCGAAAATCCCCGCAAGGATCTCCTCCACCGGCGACGACGGCGCCCGATAGACGCCACCCGTGAACTCCGGCTCCGGCAACGCCCGCTTGTCCAACTTGCCGTTCACCGTCAGCGGCAGGTCCTCCACGACCATCACCACCGCCGGAACCATGTACTCCGGCAGATGCACGGCCACCTCGCCACGCACCACCGTGCCGTCCACGCCCGTCCCGGGGTCGGCGGGCACCACATACCCCACCAACTGCTTACCGGCATCGGTCGACCGCACCACCACAGCGGCCCGCTCCACCCCGACAACACCCGCCAGAGCAGCCTCGACCTCACCCAACTCCACCCGGAAACCACGGATCTTCACCTGGTCGTCCGAACGCCCCACATACTCCAACTCACCGCCGGAGTTCCACCGCACCAGATCACCCGTGCGATACATCCGCGAACCCGCGGGACCGAACGGATTCGCCACGAACCGCGACGCCGTCAGACCAGGACGACGTACGTATCCGCGTGCGACACCGCGTCCGGCGATGTACAGCTCGCCGACCACGCCGACCGGCACCCGGCGCAGACCGGCGTCCAGGACGAACAGCGCGTCTCCCGGTACGGGCGAGCCGATGGGGGCTCCCCTGCCGGGCTGCATGGGTGCGCTCATCGCGGCGTAGACGGTGCCTTCGGTCGGGCCGTAGGAGTTGATCACGTCTCGGCCGGGCGCCCAGCGGTCGACCAGCTCGGCCGAGCACGCCTCGCCGCCCACGAAGACGGTCCGCACTCCGTCGAGTCCCTCGGGCGACAGCCGGCCCAGGGCGGACGGGGTCTGGGTCAGGACCGTGACCTGCTCCTTCACGAGCAGGGCGTGGAAGTCGGTGGCGGAGCGGACGGCGTCCTCGGAGGCGACGACCAGGCGCCCGCCGTGCAGCAGCGCGCCCCACATCTCCCACACCGACACGTCGAACACATAGGAGTGGAACAGCGACCACACCTGTCCGGGCGCGAGCTCGGACTTCCGTGGCGACGCGGCGAACAGCTGCGTCACGTTGGCGTGGGTGACCGCGACGCCCTTGGGGGTGCCGGTCGTCCCGGAGGTGTAGATGAGGTAGGCGATCCCGTCGGCACCGGGGAACGGCAGGGCCTGGGACGGCTGGTCGCCGAGCGCCGGGTCCTCGACGTCCACCACCGCGACGCCATGCCCGTGCAGCCGGTCCGACAACGCCTCCGTCGTCACGACGGCCACCGGTGCGGCGTCGTCGAGTACGAACGCCACCCGCTCGTCCGGGTTGTTCACATCGATCGGCAGATACGCCGCACCCAGCTTCAGCACCGCCAGGATCGCGGTCAGCGTGTGCTCCGAACGCGGCAGCAGCAGCGCCACGACGTCCCCGGCGCCCACACCGCGACGTGCCAGCAGGTGCGCGAGCCGCGACGACGCCTCGTCCAGCTCCCGGTACGTCCACGACCGGTCCTCGAACACCACCGCCACGGCATCCGGAGTCCGCCGTACCTGAGCCCCGAAGAGCTCGGGTATCGACGTGCCCGCCACCGACTCCGACAGCACCGCACGGTTGCCCAGCACATCCAGCTGGGCCCGCTCCCCCTCGTCGAGCACGTCGAGCGACGCCAACGGCCGATCGGCGTCGGCCGCCATGGCGGTCACCAGGGTCTCCAGCCGCGCCACGATCCGCTCCGCCGCCGCTTCGTCGAAGACGTCGGTGCGGTATTCGAGGCGGAGCCGCAGCTGCCGGCCCGGCCAGGCCTGCAGGGCGATCGGGTAGTGCGTGAACTCGCGGCTGGACGCGATCCGGATGCCCAGCTCCGCGGTGTCGAGCTGTCCGCCGGACGCCTCCAGCGGATAGTTCTCGTACACGAAGATCGCGTCGAAGAGCCGCTGGTGACCCGCTGCGCGCTGGACGTCGGCCAGTGCCATGAACTGGTGGTCCAGTCCGTCGTGGTAGGCGTCCCGCAGCGTGCCGATCAGTTCGGCCGTCGTCGTCCCGGCGGTCATCCGGGCGCGTACCGGAATCGTGTTGATGAACATGCCCACGGCCGCTTCGCTGCCGGGCAGATCCGCCGGACGGCCGGAGACGGTGGTGCCGAAGACGATGTCCTGGCCGCCGGTCAGCGCACCCAGCAGTCGCGCCCAGGCGGCCTGCAGCACGATGTTCAAGGTGGTGTTCCGCGACCGCGCCAGCCGCTCCAGGGCACGGGTGGTGTGCGCCGGGAGGTCGGCTCGGATCAGCGCTCGCCCGGCGGCGCCGGACCGTTCGACCGGATCCACCAGGGTCGGCGACTCCAGCCCCGCCAGCAGCTGCTGCCAGTGCCGCTGTGCGGCGCTCCAGTCCTGGGCGGACAGCCACTCGACGTAGGTCCGGAACGCCGGGGCGGGCGCCAGGGGCTCATGCCGGTAGGCGGCGAAGATCTCCCGGAGCAGGATCTGGATCGACCAGCCGTCCACCACGATGTGGTGCACGGACAGCACGAGCGTGTGCCGGTCCGGCCCCGCCGCGCGCAGCAGGACGCGCAGCGGCGCCTCGTCCTCCAGCCTGCTGCAGGCGGCCAGTTCCGTGTCGAGCAGCTCCTGGTCGTCGCCGGCGTCGCCGCTCACCACGGTCCACGGCACGTCCGGGTACTTCGGAACGATCTGCACCGGATCGGTGAGCTGGTCGGCGACGAACCTGGCCGCGAGGTTGGGGTGGCGGGCGATCACCGTGTGCACGGCCTCGCGCAGGCGCTCCGCGTCCAGCGCACCGGTGATCTCGATGCCCAGCTGCACGGTGTACAGCTCCGCGGGCTCGGCCCCATCGGACCGGCGGTGGAAGAGCAGTCCGGTCTGGAGCGGGGTGAGCGGGAGGATGTCGGCCGGCTCGACGACCTGTTCGAGCCGGGATATCTGCTGCCGGGTGACCGAGGCGGGTACGACGTCGGAGGGCGTCAGTCCGCCGCCGCCGTTCTTCACGTACGCGGCGATCCCGGCAAGGACGTCGTGCCACCGCGCCTGGAGGCCGGTGATGTACGCGCGGTCGACCCGCGCGCCGGCCCAGCTCCAGGTGGCGTGCAGCTCGGGCCGTTCGCCGTTGTCGAGCACGACCGCGTTGATGTCGACGGTGTGCGGCAGCAGCATCGACTGCGAGGTGAAGCGCCGGGCGTCGGGGGCGTCGAGCGGCCCGAGGATCCGCCAGTCGCCGCTTTGCTCGGCGGTCTGCGGCGTGCCGCGGCGGCCGAGGTAGTTGAAGCCGACCGCCGGGTCCCCGCCGGGCAGCTCCGCGCTGTCGCCGAGGTACTTCAGCAGACCGTAGGTGAGGCCGTCCGGGACGGCACGCAGCTGTTCCTTGGCGTCCTTGACCCATTCGCCCAGGGCCGGGCCGCCGGCGAGGACGGTGTCCCGGTCCAGCGGGGCGGCGGTCAGCGCGACCGGGTGCTTGGCGGTGAACCAGCCGACCGTGTTGGTCAGGTCGAGTCCGGTGCCCACCTCGTCGTGGCGGCCGTGGCCTTCCACGTCGATCCGCAGGGGTGCGCCGAAGTGCCGGTGCTGCTGCGCCAGTGCCGCGCCGAGCGCGATGAGCAGCAGCTCCTGGACGTTGATCCGCAGTGCCGCGGTCGCCTCGGTCACCAGCACGTCCGTCAGCGCGGGGTCGACCGACATCGACAGCTGCTCCACGGTCGACCAGGTGTCGACCTCCGGACGTGGCGTCGGCAGCAGGGCGGCGGCCGATTCGATCCGCTGCCAGTCCGGGAGCCGGCCTGCGACCTCGGGGGACGTGGCGTGGTCCGCCAGGGTCGTGGCCCAGCGCCTGAAGGAGGTGCCGCTGGTGTCCAGCGTGATCTCTCGGCCGTCCGCGAGGCAACGCCACCCGGCCGCCAGGTCCCGCTGGATGATCCCCCAGGAGACGACGTCCACCGCGAGGTGGTGGACGACCAGCATCAGGCGCTTCGCGGGGGCGGCCCAGACGGCGCGCACCATGGCTCCGCCGCGCGGGTCCAGCTGCCGCAGCGCGGCGGTGAAGGACTGGTCGGTGAACTCGTCGACGACGGTGACGCAGCGGGCGGCGTCGACCGATCCGGCCGGCGGGACCGTCGGGTTCCAGGGCTCACCGGGCGGGGTGTCGCCCACCTTCAGCCGGAGCATCGCGTGCCGGTCGAGCAGCGCCTGCACGAGCGCGACCACGTCGCTGTGCTCGGTCTGCGGCGGTGCCTGGAACAGCATGGTCTGGTTGAACTCGTCGATCGGCGCCCGGAGGGAGTCGAGCCATCGGATGATCGGCGTCGCGGTGAGGGGACCGGAGTCGTCGTCCGGCTCGCCCTGCGGCTCCTGCGGGCCAAAGAGCCCGAGTACCCGGGCCACGCGTGCCACGGTCTGCTCGACGAGGATGTCGCGGGGCTTGCAGCGCAGGCCCGCCTCCCGGGCCTGGGACACCACCTGCATGGACGAGATGCTGTCGCCGCCGAGATCGAAGAACGAGTCGTCGACGCTGACCCGCTCCACGCCCAGCACCCGCGCGTAGATGGCGGCGAGGGTCTCCTCGACCGGAGTGGTCGGTGCCCGGTATCCGCCCGCGTCGCCGTATTCGGGCACCGGCAGGGCGCGCTTGTCCAGCTTGCCGTTGACCGTCATGGGCAGTGCGTCCACGACCACGACCGCCGCGGGCACCATGTACTCCGGCAGGCGCTCGCCCGTCAGGCGGCGCAGCCGGGCACCGTCGAGCGCGCCCGCCCCGTCGGCATCGGGGACGACATAGCCGACCAGCCGCTTGTGGCCCGGCTGGTCCTCACGGACGACGACCGCGGCCTGTCCCACCCCGGGGCCGGCGCGCAGCACCGACTCGATCTCGCCGAGTTCGACCCGGTATCCGCGGATCTTCACCTGGTCGTCGGCGCGCCCGACGTACTCCAGCTCACCGTCGTGGTTCCACCGCACCAGGTCACCGGTGCGGTACATCCGCGAACCGGCCGGGCCGAACGGGTTCGCCACGAACCGCGACGCCGTCAGTCCGGAACGGCGTACGTAGCCGCGGGCGACACCGCGTCCGGCGACATACAGCTCACCGGCGACCCCCACCGGAACCCGGCTCAGTGCGCCGCCCAGCACGAACAGTGCGGTGCCCGAACCGGCGGCGCCGATCGGCACCGCCGCGTCGGGGACCAGCGGCCTGCTCATCGAGGCGTAGACGGTGCACTCCGTCGGGCCATAGGCGTTGATCATGGCGCGGCCGGGTGCCCAGCGCTCGACCAGCTCGGCCGGGCAGGCCTCGCCACCGACCAGCAGCACCGCGATCGACGCCAGTCCCTCCGGAGACAGCCGTCCCAGCGCGGACGGCGTCTGGGTCAGCACCGTCACCTGTTCGTCGACGAGCAGGTCGTGGAAGTCGGACGGCGAGTACACGACCTCCTCGGGGACCACGACCAGGCGCCCGCCGTTCAGCAGCGCGCCGCACATCTCCCACACCGCGAAGTCGAAGGCGTAGGAGTGGAACAGGGTCCACACGTGCTCGTGCGGCTGGGGGGAGCCGGTGCCCGGGGCGCCGGATGCGGTCAGCCGCTGGAGGTGGGTGACGATCAGGTCCGCGATACCGCGGTGCGTGACCGCGACGCCCTTGGGGGTGCCGGTCGTCCCGGAGGTGTAGATGACATAGGCGGCCTGGTCCACGTCGGGGTACGGCAGGGCCTGGGACGGCTGGTCGCCGAGCGCCGGGTCCTCGATGTCCACGACCGCCGCCCGGCTCCCGTCGAGCCGGTCCGCGAATTCCCGGGTGGTGACCACGGCCACCGGTGCGGCGTCGTCGAGTACGAACGCCACCCGCTCGTCCGGGTTGTTCACATCGATCGGCAGATACGCCGCACCCAGCTTCAGCACCGCCAGGATGGCGATCACGGTGTGCGCCGAACGCGGCAGCAGCAGCGCGACCACGTCCCCGGCACCCGCACCACGGCCGGCCAGCAGGTGCGCGAGCCGCGAGGACTCCTCGTCCAGCTCCCGGTACGTCCACGACCGGTCCTCGAACACCACCGCCACGGCATCCGGAGTCCGCCGTACCTGAGCCCCGAAGAGCTCGGGAACCGACGTACCCGCCACCGACTCCGACAGCACCGCACGATTGCCCAGCACATCCAGCTGGGCCCGCTCCCCCTCGTCGAGCACGTCGAGCGACGCCAACGGCCGATCGGCGTCGGCCGCCACGACGGTCAGCAGCTGCTGCCAGCGCGCCACCATGCGTTCCACGGTCCCGGCGTCGAAGACGTCGGTGCGGTACTCGACGACACCGCCGATGCCCGCGGGCCGGCCGGCGTCGTCGAACCGCTCACGCAGGCTGAACGCCAGGTCCATGCGGGCGGCTTCGATGTCGACCGACGCGATGTCGATGCCGAGTCCCGGCGCCGAGATGTCGGGCAGCGTGTTGTTCTGCCAGGCGAAGAGCACCTGGATCAGCGGGTGATGTGCCTGGGTGCGGACCGGGTTGAGCCGGTCCACCAGGGCATCGAAGGGCACGTCCTGGTGCGCGAACGCGTCCAGGCTCCGCTCCCGGACCTGCCCCAGCAGCTCACCGAAGCTCTGCTCGCCCGACACCTGCGTCCGCAGCACCAGCGTGTTGACGAAGAACCCGACCATCTCGTCGAACTCGGACCGCCCACGACCCGCCGTCGGCACCCCGAACGCCACATCCGCACTACCGCTCAACCGCGACAACAACACCGACAACGCCGCCGACATCACCATGAACGTCGTGGCATCGCGCTCCTGCGCGACCCGCTGCACCAGCTCCTGGAACTCCACGGGCAGGTCGACGACGACCCGGCCGCCGCGCTGATCGGCCTCCGCCGGGTACGGCCGGTCCGTGGGAAGCTCCAGCCTGCTGGGAAGCTCGGCCAGCGTCCGCTCCCAGAACCGCATCTGCCGGCGGAGCACACTGCTCGAATCCGCTTCCTCGCCGAGGAGTTCGTGCTGCCAGAGCGTGTAGTCGGCGTACTGGACCGGCAGCGGCTCCCAGCTGGGCGCGTCACCCGTGGTGCGCGCCGCGTACGCGTCCCACAGGTCGCGCAAGAGCGGCGCCAGCGACCATCCGTCGCCCGCGATGTGGTGCATGACCAGCACCAGCCGGTACTCGGTGGCCGACACCGCGAAGAGCGTTGCGCGGAAGGGGGTTTCGGCGGCCAGGTCGAATGCGTGCCGACCTCGCTCGCCGACGGCGTCGTCGATGTGCTGTGCCGTCCATGCGGTGGCGTCGACGACGTCCCAGCCGAAGTCCGCCTCGGCCACATCGAGGACACGCTGCTCGGGCACACCGTCCACGTCCGGGAACACCGTCCGCAGACTCTCGTGCCGACCCACCACATCAGCGACCGCCGCACCCAACGCCCCGGCATCGAGCCCACCGGTCAAACGCAGCACCAGCGGAATGTTGTACGTCGCCGACAACCCCTCCAACTGATGGATGAACCACAACCGACGCTGCGCAAAAGACAACGGCAACCGCTCCGGACGCACCACCGGAACCCACGCCGCACCCCCACCCAGCGACCCACCCACCACACGAGCCAACCCCGCCACCGACGACGCGTCCCACAACGCACGCACACCGATCTCGGAATCGAAGGACTCCCGCACCGCCGCGACCACCCGCATCGCCGACAACGAGTTCCCGCCCAGGTCGAAGAACGAATCGTCCACACCCACCTGCGGCAGGCCCAGCACCCGCGCGAAAATCCCCGCAAGGATCTCCTCCACCGGCGACGACGGCGCCCGATAGACGCCACCCGTGAACTCCGGCTCGGGCAGTGCACGCTTGTCCAACTTGCCGTTCACCGTCAGCGGCAGGTCCTCCACGACCATCACCACCGCAGGAACCATGTACTCCGGCAGATGCACGGCCACCTCGCCACGCACCACCGTGCCGTCCACGCCCGTCCCGGGGTCGGCAGGCACCACATACCCCACCAACTGCTTACCGGCATCGGTCGACCGCACCACCACCGCGGCCCGCTCCACCCCGACAACACCCGCCAGAGCAGCCTCGACCTCACCCAACTCCACCCGGAAACCACGGATCTTCACCTGGTCGTCCGAACGCCCCACATACTCCAACTCACCGCCGGAGTTCCACCGCACCAGATCACCCGTGCGATACATCCGCGAACCCGCAGGACCGAACGGATTCGCCACGAACCGCGACGCCGTCAAGCCACCGCGGCCCACATAGCCCAGGCCGGCGCCGGGGCCCGCCACGTACAGCTCGCCGACCACGCCGACCGGCACCTGCCGCAGACCGGCGTCCAGGACGAAGAAGGCCAGGTCGGCAAGGGGGACGCCCACGGGGCTCACATGGCTGTCCAGGTCCGCGGCGACGATGCTCCGGAACGAGGCATGGACGGTCGTCTCCGTCGTGCCATACATATTGATCATGTGGGGCCAGGTCGCCCGCTGATCGAGCCACGCCCGCAGTTTGGACGGTTCGAGGGCCTCGCCCGCGAAGACCACGGCTTCCAGGGCGTCCAGCCGGTGCCCGTCCGGCTGCCGCATGTCGGCGGCCTGCAAGGCGTAGAAGGCCGACGGCGTCTGGCTGAGGACGGAGACGTTCTCGTCGAGGAGCAGCCGGTGGAAGTCGGTGGCGGACTGGACGACGTCCTCGGAGACGACGACCAGGCGCCCGCCGTGCAGCAGCGCACCCCACATCTCCCACACCGACACGTCGAACGCGTACGAGTGGAACAGCGACCACACCTGGTCCGGGGACGGCACGAATCCCGGTGCCGTCGAGGTGAACAGCCGCGTGACGCTCGCCTGGGTGACCGCGACGCCCTTGGGGACGCCGGTGGTACCGGACGTGTAGATGATGTAGGCGACGCGGTCGGCGTCGGGGACGGGCAGGGCGGCGACCGACTGCGCGGCCGGGCCGGGGTCGTCGACGTCCACCACCGCGATGTCGAACCCGTCGACCCGGTGCACCAGCCGTGCCGTGGTCACGACGGCGGCCGGCGCCGCGTCGCCGAGGATGAAGGCCACCCGGTCGTCGGGGTGCTTGACGTCGATCGGCACATACGTCGCGCCGAGCTTCAGCACCGCCAGGACCGCGAACACGGTCTCGGCGGAGCGCGGCAGCAGCAGGGCGACGGTGTCGCCCGCGCCCACACCACGGCCGGCCAGCAGGTGCGCGAGCCGCGACGACGCCTCGTCCAGCTCCTGGTACGTCCACGACCGGTCCTCGAACACCACCGCCACGGCATCCGGAGTCCGCCGTACCTGAGCCGCGAAGAGCTCGGGTATCGACGCGCCCGCCACCGGCTCCGACAGCACCGCACGATTGCCCAGCCCGTCGAGTCGTGCGCGCTCGTCGTCATCGAGCAGATCGACCGAGAGCGCCGGCTGGTCCATGTCGGCGACCATCGCGGAGACGATCCGCTGCAGCCGGGCCACCATCTCTTCGATCGTCGCCGCGTCGAACACGTCGGTGCGGTACTCGACCACACCACCGATCCCCGCCGGCTCGCCGGACGCGGTGTAGCGCTCGCGGAGGCTGAAGGTCAGGTCCATGCGCGCGGCGTGGGAGGCGGTGGGCACGATGTCGGCCCGGACACCCGGCAGGTCCAGGTCGGCCGAGATGTTGTTCTGCCACCCGAGCATGACCTGGACCAGCGGGTGATGCGCCTGCGAGCGGGCGGGGTTGATCAGGTCGACCAGGGCGTCGAACGGCGCGTCCTGATGCGCCGAGGCGTCCAGGATCCGCTCGCGGACCTGCCGCAGCAGCTCGGCGCAGGTCAGATCGCCGGAAACGTCCGCGCGGAGCACGAGGGTGTTGGCGAAGAACCCCACCAGCTCCGCGACATCGGCATCGCGCCGGCCCGTGGTCGGCACGCCGAAGGCCACATCGGGGTTGCCGCTCAGCCTGGACAGCAGAAGCGCCAGCGCCGCCGAGACGACCATGAAACCGGATGCCCGATGTGCGCGCGCCACCTGCCGCACCTGTTCCTGCAGCGACGCGGGCCACTCCACGGCGATCCGGTTGCCCCGGTAGTCGGCCGCCGCCGGATACGGCCGATCCGTCGGAAGCTCCAGCCGCCCCTCGAAGCCGGCGAGCGTCCCCTCCCAGAACCGCAGTTGACGGCTCAGCACGCTGTCCGGGTCGGTCTCGTCCCCGAGCATCTCGCGCTGCCGCAGCGTGTAGTCGGTGTAGCGCACCGGAAGCGGCGCCCAACCGGGAGCCTCGCCGACGGCATGCGCGCGGTAGGCCAGTTCGACGTCCCGCAGGAGCGGCGCCAGCGACAGGCCGTCCGACGCGATGTGATGCATCACGAGCACCAAAAGGTGCTCCTCGGCCGACCGCCTGAAGAGCCGTGCGCGGAAGGGGACCTCGGCGGCCAGGTCGAACTCGTACCACGCCACCTCGGCGACGGCGTCGTCCACGTCACCCGCCGGCCAACCCGACGCGTCGACGACCTCCCACCCGAAGTCCAGCCCGGCCGCGTCGAGGACGCGCTGCTCGGGCACCCCGTCGACGGCCGGGAACACCGTCCGCAGACTCTCATGACGACCCACGACATCGGCGAGGGCCGCACCCAGCGCCCCGGCATCGAGCCCACCGGTCAAACGCAGCACCAGCGGAATGTTGTACGTCGCCGACAACCCCTCCAGCTGGTGAACGAACCACAACCGACGCTGCGCAAAAGACAAGGGGATCAATGCTCAACCTTACTTCCAGCGGGCAGCAGAGAACTGCCAGCGAGCCACAGGGATGCGGCGCGGTCATGCGACAGGCACACGGGGCCACTGCCGGATCTCCCCCGGGCAGGGGCTTACGCGGATGTCGGACTTTCGAGTATGGCCACGCCAATGAATTCCCGGGAACCCAGCCCGAGAAAGTACCTGCAAGTCGTTTGCAAGCCGTTATTCGTCAGTAGTCACAGAAGGCCGTCTACGATTCATGAGAAGTTGCCGGGGTTCCGGGTCTGCATTTTTCCCGTAGGGCACTCGACCGGCGCTTGATCTCACACAAGCTTCAGGTCGAACCTAACAGGTCAAGATCACATTCGCAACCATGCGATCTCGGTGACGCGGTGCGGGGGTTGCCCCCCGCACCACCTACAGCACGTCCACGACATCGGCCGTCATGAATTCGCGCATTTTTATGACTCCCGCCACCAGGGCAAAGTACCGAGAAGTGAGTTCCGGCGACCCGGAAATACCGTGCAACATGCGCAGCCTTGCCTTTGTCGGTTGAAGGCTCGCCAGCTCGAGAGTGCTCATGTACGGCTCTTCCAGCACGGCACTCATCGCCTTGGCGAAGTGCGCCGTCGCCTCGTCGACGGCGGCCTTGTCCGCCACCTCCGCACCGGACAGGGAATCGGCGATCAGATCGGCCTGGATCAGCGCGTTGGTGATACCCCGAGCGCTGATCGTGTCGAGATGGTGAGCGGCATCGCCCACCAGCGCCCAGCCCGGCCCGTGCGCCTTGCGGAAGAAGTTCTGCTGATCCCCCGTTCCCCGCCACCGATCGGCACGTTCGGTGGACATCAACTGTTCGTGCAGTTGCGGAGCGGTCGACTCGACGGCCGACATGTACGCCGCCTCGGGATCGCGGCGGGCCACCGGGAATTCGTCCTGCGGCAGATACGCGGCCACGATCGTGAGGTCGTCGTGGGTCGGAATCCGGGCGATCCACCGCCCGACCCTTTCATGGAATCCGAATCCGGTGCGCAGGCCGGGCCAGAACGTGTAGTACACACAGCTCGCCAGCGGATGCGACCGGACCACAGGAGCGCCGACCAGCTCGGCGACCTTCGATCGCATGCCGTCGGCCCCGATGACGAGTCCGGCCGACACGGTCGTCGTCGACTCGCCGACCCGCATGCGGACCCCGGTGACCCGATCGTCGTCCCAGACCAACTCCCGTACCTGCGCACGGTCCACGAATTCGGCGCCGGCCGACACGGCGGCCCGAACCAGCAGATCGTCGAGGATGTACCGCCTGGGCGCGTAGGCGGCGGGCACACCGTCCATCGTCGGCGCCGCCGAGGTCAGGCGAAGACCGTCGATCTCATGGCTGATGGTGTCGAGAGGCGGGCAGCCGGAGGCCACGACGGCGTCGAGCACTCCCCATTGCGCAAGCCGCTGCACCCCCGGCTGGTGAATGTAGAGCGACGACATCGTGTCCGACGGGAAGGTCGCCTTGTCGACCAGGAGAACGCGTCGCCCCTGTCTGGCCAGCAGAAGAGCGGTCGATGCACCCGCACATCGCGCGCCCACCACCACAACGTCATAATCCATTACCGAATCCCCCTTGGGTCCCGCCGTCACATGGCACGCGAATGGACTTTGCCGCTCAGGCCGTCGTCCGACGTGCTCCGTCGGGACGCAGTTCCAGGGTGCAGCACTTCGCGCTGCCGCCGGCCTTGAGCAGTTCGGAGAGGTCCACACCGATCGGGTTGAATCCGCGCTTGCGCAGTTCTTCGGCAAGGCCCGTGGCCGCCTGCGGAAGGACCACGTTGAAGCCGTCACTGAACGCGTTGAGCCCAAATACCGCGGCGTCCTCGGGGGACGCGAGGATCGCGTCGGGGAACATTTCCCTGAGCACTGCCTGACTGCCGGGCGAAAAGGCCTCCGGGTAGTACATGACCTCGTCGGCCGAGAGCACCGCCAGTGCGGTGTCGAGGTGGTAGTGGTTGGGGTTGACCAACGTCAGGCCGGTGACGGGGAGTCCGAAGAACTCCTGCGCCTCGGCGTGCGAGCGCTGGTCGGTACGGAATCCGGTGCCCGCCAGAATGCGCCGGCCGACGAGCAGATAGTCGCCCTCCCCCTCGTTGATGAACTCCGGCCACAGAAATTCCGTGAATCCCTGCTCCTGGAACCACGAGAGATAAGCGGGCCCCTCGGCCGTCCGCTCCGCATGGCGAAAGCGCGCCCCGAGCACCTTGCCGTCCACCACCGTCGCGCCGTTGGCGGCGAACACCATGTCGGGCAGCCCGGATATCGGGTCGATCACGTCCACGGTGTGGCCGAGCGAGAGGTAGAGCTCGTACAGCTTCTCCCACTGGGAGAGCGCCAGCTCACGATCGCACGGCTTCTCCGGGTGCATCCACGGGTTGATGGAGTAGACGACGCCGAAATGGCTGGGACGGCACATCAGGAGACGACGCGGGGTCGCCACCCGGGGCTGACCGTACTGATGTGCCGGACGGATCACGTCGGTGATGGGCACGGGCACGCTCCTCTGGTAAAGGACGATGAATGTTCAGGGCTCGATGAGGCACGGATACGGCTCGCGCCGACCGGGCACTGTGCTGCACGGCGGTTCGACGGGCATGGTGCGGGGCACCGGCGCGGAAGCGTGGGGTGGTACCTCGGCACGCCGGACGCGGGCCTCCGGGAGGCCGGAGGTTCCCGCGGACGCCCCGGCTCTCGGGGCCTTTGCTGCGTCAGGCGCTGTTGTGGTCGGGCTGGTTGAACTTCCGCATGAAGGAGGCGAGTTCCCGGCCCCGTCCGGTGTCACCGGCGCCGAAGCGGTCGGCGACCCGTTCGCGGACCTCCGGGTCCTTCTCCTGGCTGAGCTTGAACATGCCGTCCGCGGACTCCACCTGGAAACGGAAGGCGCCCACGGCCGGACCGATGTGCCGGAAGTAGTCCAGCGAGCTGTCCATCTCCCACCCGTCGCCGAAGTTCTTCTCGTAGGCCTGGACCGTCAGTTGGACGACTTCGAGCGTCTCCTCGAAAGTGGGGATGAGCTCCAGCCTCCCCTGAAGGTGGACCGAGACGAAGTTCCAGGTCGGTGCCGCCGGCGTCGTCTCGTAGACAGTGGGGGTGACATAGCCGTGCGGCCCGGTGAAGATCAGCTGGGCGTGGGCGCCGTCGGCCAGCGAGTCCCAATGGGAGTTGGCCCGGTTCATGTGGCCGAGCAGCGTCGCGCCCTCCGGGCTGCCGTCCCCTGAGGCGTCATCAGGGCTGAAGATGATCGGCAGATGTGTGGCGTACGGCATCTGCGGGCCGTTGGTGATCATCGTGGCCAGGGGGTACTGCTCGACGATGCGGCGGAGCCACGCCGGGTCTTCTGCCTGGTAGATCGAGGGAACGTACATGGCTACCTCTTGAGGATGGAGTCGGCGATCTCACCGGATCGGACCGCGGTGTTGGACAGGAGGCCGGCCGAGAGGCCGTGGGAGCTTTCGGTGCTCGCGCCGTGGACGTAGATCCCGCAGCGCACCGCGTCGGAAGTGGTCACGCGGTAGTCGCGCTCGACGCTGAGGCGCCCCTCTTCGTCGCGCTTGCACTCGGAGAGCAGGTCCTGGAGCAGCGGTACCGGGTCGCTCGGCCGGTAACCGGTGGCGAAGACGACGGCGTCCGCGTCCAGGGTCTGCGGGTGGCCGGACGACATCGACTCCACCACGACCCGTACACCGGCCGCGTGCTCGTCGACGGACGTGACGCGCGAGGTGTTGAGCATCCGCAGCCGCTGCTTGCCGAGAACCTTCTCCTGGTAGCTCCGGCGGTACAGGTCCTGGGACAGGTCGAGGTCGACCACCGAGTAGTTGGTGTTGCCGTGGTAGTCCAGGAGGCGCTGCTTCGCTTCGGACGGAGCGTCGAAGAACTGGTCGACCGCCTCCGGGTCGAAGATGCCGTTCACGAACGGGCTGTCGTCGGCGACGCTGTAGCCGTAGCGCGAGAGCACGGTGTGCACGACGGCGTCGGGGAAGGTGCGGTGCAGGTAGTCGGCGGCCTCGGCGGCACTCTGACCGGAGCCCACGACGACGAGGCTCCGAGCGTCACGGGTGAGAGCACCCGCCCGGTGCAGCAGCCGTGAGCTGTGCCAGATCCGCTCGGACTCCTCGACGCCCTCGGGGAGTCGCGGTGTCAGCCCCAGGCCGATCACGACGTTCCGCGTGCGCTGGACGACGGTTTCGGGGCCCCCGGACGTCCGGCCCACCACGTCGACGTACTCCACCACACCGTTCTCGACCACCGGCCGGATGCCGGTGATCTCGGAGCCGTACGACACGTTCGACTGGAATCGATGGGCCGCCCACTCCAGATAGTCGTGGAACTCGACGCGCAGCGGGTAAAGGGTCTTGCTGTTGATGAATTCGGCGATCCGGCCCTTCTCCTGGAGATAGGACACGAACGTGTACCGACTCATCGGATTACGCATGGTCGCCAGGTCCTTGAGGAAGGAAACCTGCATCGTCGCGTCTTCCATCAGCATGCCGCGGTGCCAACCGAATTCAGGCTGCCGCTCATAGAACTTCATGCCGACTTCCGACGATCCCGCTCCGGTGCCGGCGATGTCCTCAAGAGCGATCGCCAGCGCGAGATTGGAAGGTCCGAACCCGATCCCAACGACGTCTGCTATGGATGAGCCTGGCTGTGCCGTCATAGATTGAACTACCTTCCAATTTCATCTTGCGTTGCGCGATCTCTGCGCAGTACTCACCGGCGGAGCTGATGACTCCCGACGGCCTTGCATCGAAGAGGCGTTTTACTTCTCGATGTCGCCCGTCGCCTCGACGAGCGACTTGGGGCGCAGGTCGGTCCAGTTCGTGTCGACGTACTCCAGGCACGCCGCCCGGTCGGCCTCACCGAAAGTGATCGACCAACCGGCCGGGACCTCGGCGAACGCCGGCCAGAGCGAGTACTGCCCCTCCTCGTTGATGAGCACGTGGAAACTGCCGTCCTCCGCATCGAACGGGTTGCTCATGTTGCCCTCGCTTTCTCAGGAAAGGTTTATGACGGCGCCGCCGCACTGTCACGGCAAAGCCTTGCCCATTTTCGGCGAGCGCCCACGGTGGTCAGGTCATACCGACGTGGCCGCAGCCCGGGCCATCATTCTCGATGAAACCGGAAGTGTACGCATGGGTTCCACGGGCAATGGCCGGGAGATCGGATCTCTCGCTGCATATCTGCCGCACAGCAGGGCAGAGCATGCCGCCGTGGAAGTGGTCGGAGTCAAAACTACACAGCTACGAAAATACTGGAGAGCCCAGGGGGCAAACCGTTTCACCCTGCCGGTGAAGTCCGGCCGCCATGACGCAATAAGGCGGAGGGCTGCCGTGGCCATCCCCATAAGTGCGGCGGGCCACTCGGCTGGATTTCCGTGATCCACTCTAAGCATTCGACGGCGGACGCCGCCAGGTCATTTGCCGGTGACTTTTCCTCGAAATGCCGGCGCGACGGGACGCCATGGCCCGTGGGGCGTTCGAAGAAGTTCCGCGGAGCGGATTCGGCGCGCAGGGCCGCCCGCGTCGTCGCGCGCGGACGAGTGGCGGCGGGAGGGTGGCTCCCCGGCCCTGATACGTGTGGCGCACCGGGCGCGTGCTGCGGCACCGGCCGCGGTCCGGCGTCCAGCGCACAGCTGTGGCGTCCGGCCGGAGGGCGGCCGCTCCGTAAGGGTGTGTCGGGCGCGGACTGCGCGCCCCTGCTCCTGTGTGTCGCGGAGTCGGTCGTCTCCGCGAGGCCGTGGCTGTCGACGGCCGTGAACTGCGGGCGCTGCGCCGTGCGTCGGCGCACCGCCTCCGCCGAGACGGCACTCCGGCCCGCAAAAAAATCCCCCTGCATCTGCTCGAACCGGTTGGGCCGCTGCCGTACGGCGCTCTGCAGCGCCTCCGCGGTCGGCCTTAACTGGTCAGCAGGCTCGGCTGCGACGAGGTGCGCCGCGTACGCGACGACACCGGCCATACCCCGCAGGGCGTCGGCCTCGGCAGCCCACTTCCGGAAAAATAACGATAATTCGAGCTTGGCGCTCTGCGTCGCACCGCACTCGGGGCGGTGGCCCCGGCGACCGCTCGCCGAGCCGCTCACGCCGTTTCACCAGGTCGGCAAGACCTACGTATCGCCGTGCCGAAACAGCAACTTCCGGACGAACTCACGTCCCTACCCCCCGATAGGTGCACGACACCCCCGTTAAGTGCACGACATGCCACCTGGCTGCCCACAGGCAACCTGAGTGGCCCTCGGCCATAGCCGGCCCGCCAAACCAAGATCGTTCCAGAATCTACCTGATCCGCAGCAAGTAAGCCACCCTGGCCGGATGCGTGGCCTTCCCATACTGGTCGGTATCCTGTATGCAAACCGAAGCATCAAGCATGGCGAGCTGCGAGTTGGCGCTCCACGCTGACGCAACTCGGATCTGGCGCTTGGCAGTTGACGCCCCGCCGCGGGCCACCGCGCCGTGTCCGGCAGCCCTCGGGTCGGCTGCGAGGGCGGCCGGCTCCGGCTACCGCACGCGTGCCGACCCCCGTGACCACCGACAACCCGCCGTCGGCCCATGGTGATCCGGCCACCCTGCTTGCCACTCCCGTCCAGGAACGACAGGGGGAAACTCAGCCCGCCGCGGCGAGGACCAACGGAAGAACCCCTTCGCTGCCTGCCCTGCGGAGCAGGCGGGCGGCGACCGCGAGTGTCCAGCCGGAGTCGGTGTAGTCGTCCACGAGCAGCGTGGGGCCGGGAGAGTGCGCCAGCGCACCGGCCAGTTCCTCGGACACGGTGAAGGCGCCGGAGAGCGCCCTGAGGCGTTGCGCGGAGTTGCTGCGGCGCGCCGTGTGCGCACCGTCCGGCCCGGTGTACGTCAGGGTGCCCAAGAACGGGAGCCGGCCGACGGCGGCGATCCCCTGGGCGAGCGAACCCACCAGCTGCGGGCGGGCCAGGGAGGGCATGGCGACGACCCCCACCGGCCGGGCGGCTGCGTCCGGGGCGCTCGACGCCCAACCGCCCGGAGAGCGCGCCCAGTCGGCGAGGACCTCCACCGCGGCCCGCAGGACATCGTCGGGAACCGGCCCGTCCGGCGCGTGCTCGGCCAGCAGCGGGCGCAGCCGGTTGCCCCAGCCGATGTCGGAGAGGCGTCCCAGGGCGCGCCCGGTGGAGCACTGCTCCTTGGCCGGGATACGGCCCTTGAGGTCGATGCCCAGTGCGGGCATCCCCGTCGGCCACATCCGGCGCGGCTCGACCTCCACCCCGGGGCGGTCCAGTTCCTTCGCCGCCGCCGTCAGCGTCTCCGACGAAACGGAGGAATCGGCCCAGGGGCCGGCGCAGTTGTCACAGCGGCCACACGGGGCCGCCCCCTCGTCGTCCAGCTGCCGGCGCAGGAACTCCATCCGGCACCGGGACGTGCTCACGTAGTCGCGCATGGCCTGCTGCTCGGCGGCCCGCTGCCGGGCGACCCAGGCGTACCGCTCGGCCTCGTAGACCCACTCGGCTCCCGTGGCCGTCCAGCCGCCCTTCACCCGCTTCACCGCGCCGTCGACGTCGAGCACCTTCAGCATGGTCTCCAGCCGGCTGCGGCGAAGATCCACCGACGCCTCCAGGGCCGGCACCGACAGCGGCCGCCCCGCTTCGGCGAGGGCCGCCAGGGTCTGTCGGACCTGCGCCTCGGGCGGGAAGGCGGTGTCGGCGAAGTAGCGCCAGATGGCCTCGTCCTCCTTGCCCGGCAGCAGCAGCACATCGGCATGGGCCACACCTCGGCCCGCGCGGCCGACCTGCTGGTAGTAGGCGATCGGTGAGGACGGCGAGCCGAGATGGAGCACGAAGCCCAGGTCGGGCTTGTCGAAGCCCATGCCCAGCGCCGACGTCGCCACCAGCGCCTTGACCCGGTTCTCCAGCAGGTCGGACTCGGCCTGCAGCCGATCGGCGTTCTCCGTGCGCCCCGTGTAGGAGGCCACCTGGAAGCCGCGCTGCCGCAGGTAGGCGGTGGCCTCCTCGGCCGCGGCCACCGTCAGCGTGTAGATGATCCCGGAGCCCGGCAGCTCGTCCAGGTGCTCGGCGAGCCAGGCCAGGCGGTGTGCGGCGTCCGGCAGCCGGACCACCCCCAGCCGCAGGCTCTCCCGCTCCAGCGGGCCGCGCAGCACCAGGGCCTCGCCGGCGCCGGTGCCCAACTGCTCGGCCACGTCCGCGGTGACCCGCGCGTTGGCGGTCGCGGTGGTGGCCAGCACCGGCACGCCCGGGGCGAGCTCGGCGAGCATCGCCCGCAGCCGGCGGTAGTCCGGGCGGAAGTCGTGGCCCCAGTCGGAGATGCAGTGCGCCTCGTCGACCACCAGCAGACCGGTCGTGGCCGCGAGCTTGGGCAGCATCTGGTCGCGGAAGTCCACGGAATTGAGCCGCTCCGGACTGACGAGGAGCACATCGGTCTCGCCGCGCTCCACCTCCTCGTGGATGGCGTCCCACTCCTCCGGGTTGGCCGAGTTGATGGTGCGCGCCCGGATTCCTGCCCGCGCCGCCGACTCGACCTGGTTGCGCATCAGCGCCAGCAGCGGCGAGACGATCACCGTCGGGCCGGAGCCGCGCCGGCGCAGCAGAGCGGTGGCGACGAAGTACACCGCCGACTTGCCCCAGCCGGTGCGCTGCACCACCAGGGCGCGCCGGCGCTCGCGCACCAGAGCCGCCACCGCCTGCCACTGGTCCTCACGCAACCGCGCCGAACCCCCCGGGTCGCCGACGAGCTCGGCGAGGATGGTGTCGGCTTCGGTGCGCAGCTCCATGTCGTCCATGCCCCCATGCAACCCGATGGCACTGACAATGAGCCACCTCACGCCGCGTGACGGGCGGCTCGCGAGCGGTCGACGAGCCATACGCCGATCAGGGATGACCGGATCGCAGCGCTTGATGGGCCGGCCCCGACCGGCCGCCCCCCGGGGGTGGCCCTCCGCCGACACCGGCCGGCCCCCGGCCGCGACCGCTCGGGCCGGGGGGCGAAGGGGGCGTTTTCGCTGGTCCTCGCCTTAAAGGGGTGGTGGCCGTGCGGCACGGGTCGGCGCGAGCGGGCACAGACATTTGCGATGTACCGGGGGATTCCGGGGCGCGTGCGGGAATTGCTCGTTGCCCGCATGCCTGTACGACCGCAAGAATTGGAGGTGCTTCCCCGTACCGGCCGTCCGTGCTCAGGCAGGGCCGTGCCCTGGTGCACAGGCGCACCCGGTCACACCCTACGCGCTGACGCGTAGACGAAGGGAGGAACGTGACCTTCGGCTTCGCCCCGCCCCCGCATACGCCCCCGCCCACGTCCGCCGACTCAGCCGCCCGACTGGGCCGGATGCTGGAGCCCGCCGAATGGGCCTCCGCCGGTATCCCGTTGCTGCGCAACCCGCGTGAGGTCGTCACCGGCCTGCATGATCGTCATCGTCCGGGGCCGTCGACGGCCATCGTGGCGGTGCTCGATCCGCAGGAGCGGGTGACGGCCAGCGCATCGTTCACCGAGCCCGCGGCCGCTCCCGACGGCTGGGAGTTCCGCAATGCGCTGCTGACGCATCTGCGCCGGGTCATCCCGCACGACCTGCGGCTGCGCTCCCCGGTCCGTACGGCCGTGCTGCTCTACTGCCGTGAGGGCGAGCCCCGTTGGACGGAGACCGACGGGGCGTGGATGTGGGGCCTGCGCGATGCCTGCACCCTGCACGGGCTCCGCTGCGGCGCGTACATCACGCTGACTTCCGAGCGCTGGCAGGTGCTGGGAGAGGGCCGCGGCGGGCGCCGCCCCAGCAGGTCCCCCACGGACAAGCCGGACGCGCCCGCACACCGCGTGGGGTCGGGTCGGATACCCGCGCCCCGGACGACGTCGGCGCGCTCGGACGCTCCCCGTATGACCGCGCCGGCCGCCCCGCGCCGGTCGGCCCCGCGCAGCACCGGCGGCGGCGCCCCGGAAGCCCATCGGCACACGGCGGCGCGCTGACCGCGTCGGACACCCCCTAGGGCGCCGGGAACGGCCGGCCGCGGGGTGGGCCGGCCGCACCGCGCCGCCATGGTGCGCAGCGCCGCGGCGGCCGGCTTCCGGGAACGGGAGCGAGCCCGGCGGCCGCTGGGGCCGACGGGCTGCTTCCGGCGAACGGGGTCAGGCGTTCGCGCCGAGAACGGCGTTGATCCGCTGCGGGTCACCGCAGACGATCAGCAGCGTTCCGGCGCGGGCCATCGCGGCGGGCAGGGCCCGTGCGGTGACCTCGTCCGTGCCGCCGTTGACGGCCACGACCACGACGGGCCGGCCGGTGGCGCGTTCGGCGCCGGCGTCCGCGTAGAACACATCGTCCGCGGCGTCGTGTTGGGCCCAGTAGGACGCCTCGCCGAAGGACAGTTCGTGTGCGGCCCACGGATGGGTTTCGCCGGTGGTCAGCACCAGGATGTCGGCCGGCGCACGCCCGGAGTCCAGCAGCAGGTCGACGGCCTCGTCGGCGGCGTCGATGGCGCCGTCGACGGGTGCCGGGATCAGCTGGAGCTGGGCTCCCGCGGTGCCGGTCTTGCCGGCCGGGGGCTGCGAGGAGCCGGTGCGCTGCGCCGGCGGAGCGGCGACGGGCCCACGCGGCGGGGCAGCGGGTCCGGGCTTGCCCGGACGGGCACTGGCCGCAGGGGCTCCGCGCGGAGGCGCGGGGCGGGGACCGGGACCAGGGACAGGACGGGGGGTCGGCGCGGTGCGGCCGGCGGCCGCAGTTGCGCGGGGACCCGGGACACTCTCGTGAATCTGAGGCTCCTCGGGGATGAGAGGCATAAGACGATGTCTATCAAACGTAAGTGCGGAACACGTCATCGGGTACCGAATTGATGCCCGCACCGCTCAGAAGTCGAAGCCGAGTTGGCCACCGGCTCGCAGAGCGGCTGCTTCGGGGGTGACGCGCACCTTCTTCAGATGCCGCCACCGGGGCAGGGCGTCCATGTAGGACCACGACAGTCGGTGGTGCGGCGTGGGACCGTACTCCTCCAGGGCGATGCGATGGGTCGGCGAGGGGTAGCCGGCGTTGGCCGCGAAGTCGAAGTCGGCGTATTCCAGGCCGAGTTCGGCCATCATCGCGTCGCGCCGCACCTTGGCGATCACGGACGCGGCGGCGACCGCGACACAGGACTGGTCGCCCTTGATGACCGTGCGGACCCGCCATGGCGCGCCCAGGTAGTCGTGCTTTCCGTCGAGGATGACCGCGTCCGGCCGGACCGGCAGCGCCTCCAGGGCGCGGGCGGCCGCGAGGCGCAGTGCGGCGGTCATGCCGAGCTCGTCGATCTCCTCCGGCGAGGAGTGCCCCAGGGCGTACGACGTGACCCATTCGCCGAGCACATCGCACAGTTCGGTGCGGCGCTTGGGGGTCAGCAGCTTGGAATCGGTGAGTCCGTCGGGCGGTCGACGCAGACCCGTGATGGCGGCGCAGACGCTGACCGGACCGGCCCAGGCTCCGCGTCCGACCTCGTCGATCCCTGCAACGATCTTGGCGCCCGTCGTGGCGCGCAATGATCGCTCAACGGTATGGGTGGGGGGCTCGTACGGCATGGCGCCAGCAAGATTACGCCTATTCGGCCCAGCAGTCCGCATCGGCTTCGCGCCTGGGGACAAACGATGCGGGCGGCGGTTCCGGCGGGGTCGACCGGTGCCGCTACCGACGGGTACGCACAGGGGCGCGCGGAGGGGGTGCGAGCACGCCGAGGACCGCGGCCGCCTCGCCTCCCGCGCGGCCGGGCACGGTGAAGTCGCCGTGGGCGGCCGCCCGTTGGCGGCGCGGGCGCATACGGGAGCGGAGGCGGACGATCGTCCCGCCTCGGGCGGTGAACGCGGCGGCGCGGGTGTGGTCAGCCGGCGGCAGTGGGAGCCCAGGCCGGGAGGGGCTCGGTGCCCTCCAGCCAGGCCTGGGGCGGGGCGCCGACGCGGCCGGCGGCGACGACGCCGCCGACGATGGCACAGGTGGTGTCGACGTCGCCGCCGGCCTGAGCGGTGGTCCAGAACGCCCGCTCGTAGTTGCCGAGGTGGCGGGCGGCCGCCCAGAGGGCGAAGGGCACGGTGTCGTGGGCGCTGGTGCGCCGGCCGCACCCCAGGACGGCGGCGACGGTGCCGGAGTCGCCGTAGTCGAGCATGTCGCGGGCCCGGCGCAGCCCGGCCTGTACGGCGCTGCGCGGGATCAGCTCCAGTACGCCGTCGAGCAGCTGCTCGGGGCCGGTCTCACGGGCCGGGTCGGCCACCAGGGCGGCCGCGGCGGCGACGGCCATGGCGCCGACGACGGCCTCGCGGTGCTGGTGGGTGGTGTAGGCGGAGATCTCCGCCTGGTGCGTGGCCTGCTCCGGGTCGTCGGCGTACCAGGCGCCGAGGGGAGCGATCCGCATGGCGGCGCCGTTGCCCCAGGAGCCCTGGCCGTTGAAGAGCCCGGAGGCCAGCTCGCGCCAGTCGCCGCCCTCGCGGATCAGCCGGAGCATGCGGTTGACGGCCGGGCCGTAGCCGCGGTCGAAGTCGTGGTGCTCGGCGAAGGAGCGGGCCAGGGCGTCCTGGTCGATCCGGCCGTGTCCGGTGAGCACGGCCAGGACGGAGCAGGCCATCTCGGTGTCGTCGGTCCACTGCCAGGGGGCGGGCGGCAGCTCGCGGCGCTTGAGGGCGGGGTAGTGGGCGGGGACGAAGAACTGGGATCCGAGGGCGTCGCCCACGGACAGTCCGCGCAGGCTCGCCAGAGCCCGCTCGAAGCGGTCGGCGTCACGGTGATCGGCGGTCATCGATGTGCACTCTAACCGGTGACGCCATAAGGCTCGGGTTCACACCAGCGCTCGAAGGGCCGGTCGAGGGTGTAGCGGCCGTTCGGGCCGAGCAGCAGGGTGCGCCACTCCGCGTTGCCCGGGTTGGACAGCGACTCGAATTCGGCCACCGTCCAGTGGAACCAGCGCATGCAGAACAGCCGCATGGTCAGGCCGTGCGTGACGATCAGGACGTTCGGCGGGTGGTGCGGGTCCTCGAAGCTGCGCCACAGGCTCTCCAGGAACGCGCCGACGCGGTCGTAGACGTCCGCGCCGGACTCGCCCTGGGCGAAGCGGTAGAAGAAGTGGCCGTAGGCGTCGCGGTAGGCCTTCTGCAGCCGTACGTCGTCGCGGTCCTGCCAGTTGCCCCAGTCCTGCTCACGCAGCCGGGGCTCCTCCCGGACCCGGATCCTGGTGGGGTCCAGGGCGAGCGCCCGGAAGGTCTGGTGGGTGCGGCGGTAGGGCGAGACATAGGCCGAGATCCGCTCCTCACCGAACATCGCCCGCAGCGGACCACCGGCCTGCTCGGCCTGGCGCCGCCCGGCCTCCGTGAGGGCGAGGGCGTGATCGGGTTCCCGCTCGTACACGGTGTCGTCGACGTTCCCCTCCGACTCGCCATGGCGGAGGAGCACGATGCGTCGGGGCCGAGCCATGCCGCCAGCCTAAAGGGGCTGCCCTGTACATGTCGCAGGCTGCCCCGGCGGGCCCCGTCAGCAGGCGACGAGAGCCGGGCGGCCGTCGCGTATCTCGAAGGGGCGGCCGCCGAAGCGGCGGCGGAGCAGGCGGTCGTGGGAGACCACGACCAGGGCGCCGGGCCATGCCGCCAGTGCCGCTTCGAGCTCTTCGACGAGGCCGAGGGCGAGGTGGTTCGTCGGCTCGTCGAGCAGCAGCAGGTCGGCTGGCGGGCCAGCAGCCTGGCCAGGGCGAGCCGGCGCCGCTGGCCGGCCGAGAGCGCGCCGACGGGTACCTGGAGGTCGCGTTCGCGGAACAGCCCGAACGAGAGCAGCAGCGCGGTCAGCTCCTCGGCCTCCCCGCTCAGGCCTCGGCGGAACGCGGCCTGGAGGGGCTCGGTCGGTCGGGAGACCGGTATTTCCTGGGCGAGGAAGCCGATCCGGCCCCGGCGCAGGACCGTGCCGCTGTCGGGCTCGGTGACACCGGCCAGCACCCGCAGCAGCGTGGTCTTGCCGGCGCCGTTCGCGCCGTGGATCAGCAGGCGTTCCCCGGCGGCGACGGTGAGGGAGTCCACCGCCAGCCGGTCCCCCACCCGCACCCCGTCGAGCCGGACGAGGGTGCCCTCGGCGTCGCCGAGGCCCGGCGCCGCCTGGAAGCGGAGGGGTTCGGGCGGTCTGGGGACGGGGTCCTCGCGGAGTCTGCGCAGCCGTTCCCGGGCGTTGCGCACCCTGCTGGACACGGATGCCTGGACGCGGCCCTTGTCCCGGTCGTACGCCATCTTGTTGCCGTCCTTGATGGGCCGGCCCTGGGCGACGACGCGCGCCGTCCCCGCCGCGAAGTCGGTGAGCCGGGTGATCTCTTCGCGCCACTGGGCGTAGCCCTGCTCCCAGCGGCGGCGGGCGGCGGTCCGGGCGGCGACGAAGGCGTCATAGCCCCCGCCGTGGCGGACGACGCTCCGGCGGTCCGCGTCGACCTCGACGATCTCCGTCGCGATCCGCTGGAGGAAGAGCCGGTCGTGGGAGACGGCCAGGACCGTGCCGCGGTGGGCGAGCAGGGCGGCTTCGAGCCAGTCCAGGGCCGCGGCGTCGAGGTGGTTGGTCGGCTCGTCCAGGAGCATGACCTCGGGTGCCGCGGCGATCAGGCAGGCGAGCCCGAGCCGGGCCTGTTCGCCGCCGGAGAGGCCGCCCAGCAGCCGGTCGTGGTCCAGGCGCTCCAGGCCCAGGGCGTGGATCGCCCTGTCGACACGGGCGTCGGCTTCGTAGCCGCCGCGCAGCTCGAAGAGGGTGAGCAGGTCGCCGTACTCCGCCAGCGCCTCCGCGGTGGCGTCTTCGAGCCCGCGTTCCAGCGCCCTGAGCCGCTGCTCCATCGCCCTGAGGTCCGCCAGGGCGGCGTCGATCGCGTCCTGGACGGTGTGGTCCGGCGGGAGGTCGGGGGTCTGGCCGAGGTAGCCGACACCGCCGTCGGCGTGGCGCACCACATGGCCTTCATCGGGCTGCTCGACGCCCGCGACGATGCGCAGCAGGGTCGACTTTCCCGCGCCGTTCTCCCCCACGATCCCCACGCGCTCGCCGGGGCGGATCGACAGCGAGACGCCGTCGAGCAGCAGCCGGTCGGCGTAGGACTTGGTGATGCCGTGCAATGAGATCTGTGTGGGCACTCGACCCTCCCCCCAATAAATGCAACCGGTGTTGCATTACGATGAGGATGACACACGCCGACCCACTAACGCAACCGGAGTTGCAATTGACTGGCGACGACACGACCGCGAACGCGGCTGCGGCGAAACCTCGGACACCGACCGAGGAGACGGCCGAGAAGGCGCCCGGCGGCGACGCCCCCACCCCCGGCACCCGGCGCCCCGGCGGGCGCACCGCCCGCACCCGCGCCGCCGTCCGCGACGCCGTCCTGGCCGGCCTCACCGAGCACGGCTACCCGGGCCTGACCGTCGAGTACGTCGCCGAGCACTCCGGCGTGCACAAGACGACGCTCTACCGCCGCTGGAAGGACGTCGAGGGGCTGGTGGCGGACGCCCTGGCCCTGGCGGGCGAGGACAGCTGGACCCCGCCGGACACCGGATTCCTGGAGGGCGATCTGCGCGCCCTCGCCCATGAGGTCGTCACCTCCTTCGCCGACCCGGCGGTGGCGGCGTCGGGCTCCGCGATGATCGCCGCCGCGTTCCAGTCGGAGCGCGCGGCCGATGCCCTGCGCGCGTACTACGCCGAGCGGTTCGCGCGGTGCGAGACCCTCGTCGAACGAGCGGTGCGCCGCGGGGAGTTGCCGACATCGGCGGAGCCCCGCCCCGGCGCCCCGGAAGGCGTCATCGACGCCGGCGCGCTCGTCCGGTCCGTCTCCGCGCCGCTCTTCCTCCGGCTGTTCATCACCCGGGAGCCGGTCGACGACACACACGCCGACCAGGCCGTCGCGGCAACACTGGCCGCCGCCCGCGCAGGGGCCTTCACCACCAGAGGCACGGTCGGCGGCACCCCGGACGCGGCCCCCTGAGCGCGCCCGGCGCCCCGTATGCGCCCGTCACACCGTCCACGACGGTTCGAGCTGCACCACATCTCCGGCGATCGCCCGGACATCCGCGCCTATCTGGGCCCGCAGCGCCAGCCGCTCCACCCGTTCGGGCCGGTATTTCCCCCGCTCGGCGGCCGACTGCCACATCGACAGCACCAGGAACTCCTCCCCCGGAGCCCGCCCCAGCATCCCTCGCAGCATTCCCGGTGAACCCGCCATCGCCGGGTTCCAGACCTTCTCCTGCATCAGCATGAAGTGGTCCACCCGGTCCTCGCGCACCTGGCAGTGCGCCAGCCGCAGCACGTCCACATCGGCGAAGACCGGGCGGAAGCCCACCTTCACGTCAAACTCGTGCTCGAACAGCCGCACTTGGGCGTCCTTGTACGTGCCGACCTGCGCGGCCGCCAAGCGGTCGTGCGAGCGCGCCATGAAGGAGTCGTAGAACGCCCGGCTCTCCCAGAAGGCGACCAGATGCGCGACGCCGGGCCGTCCCCGGCTCCAGCCCCCGCCCTGCCCTCGGAACCCCGGCTCACCCAGCAGCCCCGCCCATTTCCGCTGCCCCCGCTCGAACCCTCGACGGTCCACGACGGTGAGGCGAATCCACTTGACCAGCACCGCGCCATCGTACGGCCCGGGAGCGAATCCGGATCACTGCGCGTCACACTCCGACCACCCCGAATTTCCTTACGGACGCGGGTCGATGGGCACGTGGACGCCGAGCCCCCGCTCCGCCTCTCCGACCGCCGCCGACCACAGGTCCTCCCGACGGGCGCAGCCGAGCACCCGCGCGCCGTACGGAAGCCCGTCCACCATCCTGGTGCGCACGGCCACCGGGGCACGCCGCGGCGGAGATCCCTCCGCTCCAGGACCGGCAGCGCGCCGAGGCCCGGGGCCGGCCGGCCTTCGTGGCGCAGGCCGCCGCCAGGCCACCGCTGGCCGAAACCCTTCGCCCCACCTACACCGACCTTCCTGCGGTGTCACCCGGCTGATCTCCGAGACGTGCGACACCCCCGCCCCGGACCGGGCGGCCCGCGGCCACCTCAGCGGCCTCTGGGGCACGAGGAGCTCCCGAACCGACCGACGGCCGCCACGGGTCGAAAGGGGCGCTTTCCAGCCACTGCCCTGGCCGCCAATCCGCTTCCGACCAGGGGCAGTTCAGCCACCCCGGGGGCGCGGGGCGTGACACGATGGTCAGCCAACGGGAAGTCCTGGGGGCACGTCCGCGTGACCGCGTGGGTCGAGCCGCGCCCCCGGGAGATGACGGAAGGAAGCCCGGTGAGCACGCTCAACAAAGGGATCGAGAAGGTCGAGGTAACGCTCAAGTGGGACCCCAGCCCCATCGGCACGCCGGACAATGACCTCGACATCATCGCGGCGACCTACACGGCCGACGCACCCCATGGCGACCCGGCCTACCTCGTGGCCTTCGACAGCCGGTCGCCCGATGGGACCATCACTCTCAACCGGGACAGCCGGACCGGCCAGGGATTCGGCTTCGACGAGATCATGACGCTGGAACTGGACCGGCTGTCCGACACCTACACCCGCGTCGTCGTCGGGGTGGCCATCCAGCAGGGCGGGAGCCGCAAGGTCTTCGGCGACATACAGAACACCGCCGCACTGATCCGCGAGGGGTACACCGAACTGGCGTCGTACGACTTCGCCGAGGTCGCGCAGTCCACCGCGGCGAAGGTCGCCGAATTCACCCGGGACGAGGCGGGCAACTGGCGATTCCGCTCGGCGGTCCAGGGCTTCGACGCCGACCCCGACACCTTCGCCCGGCAGATGGGGCACTGACCGCGCTCACCGCGCTCACCTCAGTCGCGACACGGCACCGGGACCGGCAGCACTCCGGCGGAGAGCGGCCGGACCCCGGCACGAGAGGGGAGCGGCGGTCGGCCGCCCCTCTCCGTCCCCTCCGTCATGCACCCGCCTTCTTGTGGCGGCGATGCGCCGCCACCCGCTCCCCCGTTTCTGCTCGCCGTCGCCGCCGCCCCACTGGGCGCCACGCTCGTCCACCCGCTCGGCCGCCCACGGTCCGGACGTGCGGCGGGTCCCCGGACACGGCGAAGGGGACCGGCACCAGGCCGGCCCCCTCCACACACCGCTGAGCCACCGGGGCTCAGGGCGCGGGCCGCGCGGGCCCCCCCCGCCCCCCCCGCCCCCCCCCCCCCACACGCCCCGGGGGGTATTTAAAAAAAACACCCCCCCCCACCCCCAGTAAAAACGGGATGCACCGGGGAG
>NZ_JBHYJC010000020.1:65796-142009 GCF_042749045.1 Streptomyces sp. NPDC059008
GTCAGGAAGCCCTCTCCCGCGCGGCCCGCCCACACTCAGCTGCAGCCGCTGGTCGACCCGCAGCCCTCGCACAGGTAGCAGCTACCGGCCCGCTGCATCTTCGTGCCGCAGGAGAAGCACAGCGGCGCGTCGGCGTTGATGCCCAGCTGCATCTCGACCAGTTCGGCGTTGGTGTGCGCCTGCTTGGGAGCCGGGACGGCAGCCTCCTCGACGCTCTTCACCACCGGCGCCGGGTCCAGCTGGCGCGGCGCCGACTGGGCCAGGCCCTCGACATCGACCTCGTCGTCGGACGGCTCGTACGAACCGGTCTCCAGGTGGCGCGTGCGCTCCTCGACGGAGTGGATGCCGAGCGCCGAGCGGGTCTCGAACGGCAGGAAGTCCAGCGCCAGGCGGCGGAAGATGTAGTCGACGATCGACTGGGCCATCCGCACGTCCGGGTCGTCGGTCATACCGGCCGGCTCGAACCGCATGTTGGTGAACTTCGAGACGTAGGTCTCCAGCGGGACGCCGTACTGCAGACCCACCGACACGGCGATGGAGAAGGCGTCCATCATGCCCGCGAGGGTCGAGCCCTGCTTGGACATCTTCAGGAAGACCTCACCGAGACCGTCGTCCGGGTAGGAGTTGGCGGTCATGTAGCCCTCGGCACCGCCGACCGTGAAGGAGGTGGTGATGCCGGGACGGCCCTTGGGGAGGCGCTTGCGCACCGGGCGGTACTCGACGACCTTCTTCTCGGCGACCGGCTCGGCCTCGACCTTCTTCTCCTCCTCCTTCTTCTTGGCGGAGAGCGGCTGGCCGACCTTGCAGTTGTCGCGGTAGATCGCCAGCGCCTTCAGGCCGAGCTTCCAGCCCTGGAAGTAGACGTCCTCGATCTCCTCGACGGTGGCCGACTCCGGGACGTTGACCGTCTTGGAGATCGCACCGGACAGGAAGGGCTGCGCCGCGGCCATCATGCGGACGTGGCCCATCGGGGAGATGGCGCGCTCGCCCATGGCGCAGTCGAAGACCTCGTAGTGCGCGGGCTTGAGGCCGGGGGCGTCGACGACATTGCCGTGGTCGGCGATGTGGGCGACGATCGCCTCGACCTGCTCGGGCTGGTAGCCGAGCCGCTTGAGCGCCTTGGGGACCGTGTTGTTCACGATCTGCATGGAGCCGCCGCCGACCAGCTTCTTGAACTTGACCAGGGCCAGGTCCGGCTCGACGCCCGTGGTGTCGCAGTCCATCATCAGGCCGATGGTGCCGGTCGGCGCGAGCACGGAGGCCTGCGCGTTGCGGAAGCCGTTCTTCTCGCCCAGGCGCAGCACGTCCTGCCAGGCCTCGGTCGCCGCGGCCCACACCGGGGTGTCCAGGTCGTCCATGCGCACCGCGGTGCCGTTGGCGTCGGAGTGCTGCTTCATGACGCGCTTGTGGGCGTCGGCGTTACGGGCGTAACCGTCGTACGGGCCGACGACCGCGGCCAGTTCGGCGGAGCGCTTGTACGACGTGCCGGTCATCAGCGAGGTGATGGCGCCGGCCAGCGCGCGGCCGCCGTCGGAGTCGTAGGCGTGGCCGGTGGCCATCAGCAGGGCGCCGAGGTTGGCGTAGCCGATGCCGAGCTGGCGGTAGGCCCGGGTGGTCTCGCCGATCTTCTCGGTGGGGAAGTCGGCGAAGCAGATGGAGATGTCCATCGCGGTGATGACCAGCTCGACGACCTTGGCGAAGCGCTCGGCGTCGAAGGACTGGTTGCCCAGGTCGTCGTCGCGCAGGAACTTCAGGAGGTTGAGCGAGGCGAGGTTGCACGAGGAGTTGTCCAGGTGCATGTACTCGCTGCAGGGGTTGGACGCGGTGATGCGGCCGGTCTCCGGCGAGGTGTGCCAGTGGTTGATGGTGTCGTCGTACTGGATGCCGGGGTCGGCGCACGCCCAGGCGGCCTCGGCCATCTTGCGGAACAGGCCCTTGGCGTCGACCTCCTCGATGACCTCACCGGTCAGCCGGCCGCGCAGGCCGAACTTCGAGCCGGTCTCGACGGCCTTCATGAACTCGTCGTTGACCCGGACCGAGTTGTTGGCGTTCTGGTACTGGACGGACGTGATGTCGTCGCCGCCCAGGTCCATGTCGAAGCCCGCGTCGCGCAGCGCGCGGATCTTCTCCTCCTCCTTCACCTTGGTCTCGATGAAGGCCTCGACGTCCGGGTGGTCGACGTCCAGGACGACCATCTTGGCCGCGCGGCGGGTGGCGCCGCCCGACTTGATCGTTCCGGCGGACGCGTCGGCGCCGCGCATGAAGGAGACCGGGCCGGAGGCGTTGCCGCCGGAGGAGAGCAGCTCCTTGGAGGAGCGGATGCGGGAGAGGTTCAGGCCGGCGCCGGAGCCGCCCTTGAAGATCATCCCCTCTTCCTTGTACCAGTCCAGGATCGACTCCATGGAGTCGTCGACGGACAGGATGAAGCAGGCGCTGACCTGCTGCGGCTGCTTGGTGCCGACGTTGAACCACACCGGCGAGTTGAAGCTGAAGACCTGGTGCAGCAGGGCGTACGCCAGCTCGTGCTCGAAGATCTCGGCGTCCGCCGGGGAGGCGAAGTAACCGTGCTCCTCGCCGCCCTTGCGGTACGTCTTGACCACACGGTCGATGAGCTGCTTCAGGCTCGCCTCGCGGGTCGGGGAGCCCACCGCGCCACGGAAGTACTTGCTCGTGACGATGTTGACCGCGTTCACCGACCAGAAGTCGGGGAACTCGACGCCACGCTGCTCGAAGTTGACCGAGCCGTCGCGCCAGTTGGTCATGACGACGTCACGGCGCGCCCACTCCACCTCGTCGTACGGGTGCACGCCGGGGGTGGTGTGGATGCGCTCGATACGCAGCCCCTTGCTCGCCTTGCTGCCCTTGGCGCGGGAGCCTCGTGCCGGGCCGCTCGTCGTCTCTGTCATTCCGCCTCCCTGTATACGGGCAAACGCCCATATGTGCGCACGCATTCCGTGGCACGGTGTTTGTCTTGCTGGTACCGGGACGCCCTGCTCTCGCCCCGATACGGATCCTGGATGCGCGCCGAGCTCAGTCGGCGGCGGTGGCGGGCACGGGGACGGCCGGGCCGCCGGCCTTCCCGTCGGTCCCGCATTCCTGCCCGGGCGGTCCCTGCTCGCGCTGCTCGCGCAGCTCGGCGATGGCCGCCTCGAAGTCCTCGAGCGAGTCGAACGCCCGGTAGACGGACGCGAAGCGCAGGTACGCGACGAGGTCGAGTTCCTGCAGCGGGCCCAGTATGGCGAGCCCGACGTCATGAGTGGACAGCTCGGCGCTGCCGGTGGCGCGCACCGCCTCCTCGACCCGCTGGCCGAGCTTGGCGAGGGCGTCCTCGGTGACCGGGCGGCCCTGGCACGCCTTGCGCACTCCCGCGATGACCTTGTTGCGGCTGAAGGGCTCGGTGACCCCGCTCCGCTTGATCACCATCAGCGACGCCGTCTCGATGGTCGTGAAACGGCGGGAGCAGTCGGGGCACTGGCGGCGCCGGCGGATCGCCGTCCCGTCGTCGGTGGTCCGGCTGTCGACGACCCGGCTGTCTGGGTGCCTGCAGAAGGGGCAGTGCATGGCTCCACCCTCCTCACCCTCGCTATACGGACGTACGTACGCCATCGATCCCGGCGCACGACGAATAACCTCCGCCGGTCCGCATGGGCCCTTCGGAGCGGTCACCAGCATAGGCGATACCGGGGCCCACGAAGGACCAGGCACCACAACTTCTGGGCGACCGCACGCATCCAACCACTAGATGTGGTGTCGGGCCGCTTACATCCCCCTACCGCGTGTCGCGACGGAGGCGGGCCGGGCGGTCGCCCACGAGGGTACGGGAAGCCACCCGGCCGGCGGCGCGGCGGGGCGGGGATGGAAGAATCGACCCCGGCCGCGGCGCCCGACTCGGAGTAACCCCCGAACGCCGGCACCCCGGCCCTCCGGTCGACCCCGGAGGGCCGTCGGAAAGCGAACGCCGGAGCCCCGAAATGCCATTCGGCCATACACCCAGCCACTTGATCGGGTCAGCCAATCAGCGAATATTTCACTCGAACGTGTGTTTGGCGCAACCTTTCGAAAGCAACTACCGTTGGCTAACTAGGGAGAACATTTCGAGAGGGGCCGACGTGACCACCACCGCAGACAGCGCGACCATCACCGCACAAAGCCACTCCCAGAGCCGGTTCGAGCATCAGCAGAAGGCACAGCGGCCGCCGATGGACGACGCCACGTTGGACTCCGAAGAGCAGAAGCCCGCCCGCTCGCTGCCCGGACGGCCACCAGGGATCCGGGCCGACAGCTCGGGGCTCACGGACCGCCAGCGCAGGGTGATCGAGGTGATCCGGGATTCGGTGCAGCGGCGCGGGTACCCGCCGTCGATGCGGGAGATCGGCCAGGCCGTCGGGCTCTCCAGCACCTCGTCCGTCGCCCACCAGCTCATGGCGCTCGAACGCAAGGGCTTCCTGCGGCGCGACCCGCACCGCCCCCGGGCGTACGAGGTCCGCGGCTCCGACCAGCCCACCACCACAGCTACGGAGACCGCGGGCAAGCCCGCCGCGTCGTACGTCCCGCTGGTCGGCCGGATCGCCGCCGGTGGCCCGATCCTCGCGGAGGAGTCGGTCGAGGATGTGTTCCCGCTCCCCCGCCAGCTCGTCGGCGACGGCGAACTGTTCGTGCTGAAGGTCGTCGGCGACTCCATGATCGAGGCCGCCATCTGTGACGGCGACTGGGTCACCGTCCGCCGTCAGCCGGTCGCCGAGAACGGTGACATCGTGGCCGCCATGCTGGACGGCGAGGCCACCGTCAAGCGCTTCAAGCGCGAGGACGGCCATGTGTGGCTGCTGCCGCACAACGCCGCGTACCAGCCGATCCCCGGCGACGAGGCGACCATCCTCGGCAAGGTGGTGGCCGTACTGCGGCGGGTCTGACCCAGCCCTCACGACCGGGCCCCGGGACCACTGCGCCGGTCCCGGGGCCCGCCCTTGCCCTCGGCGGTCCAGGGCGAAGACGCCCTATGCCTCGCCCTCCGCCGCCTTCGCCGCCGCGTCGATGGCCGCCAGTGAGCGGCGGACCTGGTTACGGTCGGTGGTGTACCAGAAGTCCGGCATGGACTTGCGCAGGAAGGAGCCGTAGCGGGCCCGCTCGACGCGGGGGTCCAGCACGGCGACGACACCGCGGTCTCCCGTGGCACGCACCAGACGTCCGGCGCCCTGGGCCATGAGCAGGGCCGCATGGGTGGCCGCGACGGCCATGAAGCCATTGCCGCCGGACTCCTCCACGGCCTTCTGGCGGGCGCTCATCAGCGGGTCGTCAGGACGCGGGAACGGTACCCGGTCCATCACCACCAGCTGGCAGTTCGCCCCCGGGACGTCGACGCCCTGCCACAGGGAGAGGGTGCCGAACAGGCACGTACGGGCATCGGCGGCGAAGGTGCGGATCAGCTCGCCCAGGGTCTCCTCGCCCTGGAGCAGGATCGGCATGTCCAGACGGCCGCGCAGCTCCTCGGCGGCGGCCTGGGCGGCGCGCATGGAGGAGAACAGACCGAGCGTGCGGCCGCCGGCCGCCTCGATCAGCTCGGTGAGCTCGTCGAGCATGTCGGTGCGGCTGCCCTCACGGCCCGGCTGGGCCAGATGCTTGGCGACGTAGAGGATCCCCTGCTTGGAGTAGTCGAAGGGGGAGCCGACGTCCAGCCCCTTCCACGGGGGGACGTCCTCCCCTTCCGTGCCCTCGGGCGACAGGCCCAGGGAGGCCGCGACGCCGTTGAAGTCGCCGCCGAGCTTGAGGGTGGCGGAGGTCAGGACCACCGAGCGGTCCTCGAAGAGCTTCTCGCGCAGCAGGCCGGAGACCGAAAGGGGCGCCACCCTCAGGGACGCGCCGAAGCGGTCGTGGCGCTCATACCAGACCACGTCGTACTCGGAGCCGTTGGCGATCCGCTCGGCCACGGCATGGACGTTCTCCACGGAGGCGAGGGCCTGCTTGCGGACGGCGTCCTCGTCCTGGACCGACTTGTCGCGGGTCGAGCCGAGTGCCGGGACGACCGTACGGGCGGCGTCCCGCAGCGCCATCAGGCAGTAGCCGAGGTCCTCGGGGATCTCCTCCAGGCGGCCGGGCAGCGCCAGCTCCATGAGGCGCTCGAAGGTCTCGGCCGCGGTCTGGAGCTGGTCGGCGGCCTTTTCGTTGACGAGCTTGGCGGCCCGGCGCACGGCGCGGTTGACCTGGCCGGGGGTGAGCTCGCCGGTGGCGGCGCCGGTGACCCGGGAGACCAGCTCATGGGCCTCGTCGATGATCAGGACCTCGTGCTGCGGGAGGACCGGCGCGCCCTCGATCGCGTCGATGGCGAGCAGCGCGTGGTTGGTGACGACGACATCGGCGAGCTTGGCACGCTCCCTGGCGGCCTCGGCGAAGCACTCCGCACCGTAGGCGCACTTCGACGCGCCCAGGCACTCCCGGGAGGAGACCGAGACCTGCCCCCAGGCACGGTCCGAGACGCCGGGGGTCAGGGCATCGCGGTCGCCGGTCTCGGTCTCGTCCGCCCAGTCGCGCAGCCGCAGCAGGTCCTTGCCGAGCTTGCTGGTCGGCGTGGCCTGCTCGAACACATCGAAGAGGCCGTCCTCCTCTTCCTGCGGGGCGCCCTCATGGAGGCGGTGCAGGCACAGGTAATTGGAGCGGCCCTTGAGCATGGCGAACTCCGGGCGGCGGCGCAGCAGCGGATGCAGCGCGTCGACCGTACGCGGCAGATCGCGCTCCACCAGCTGGCGCTGCAGCGCGAGGGTGGCCGTGGCGACCACCACCCGCTCACCGTGGGCGAGCGCCGGCACCAGATAGCCGAGGGACTTTCCGGTACCGGTGCCGGCCTGGACGAGGAGGTGGGCCGTGTCGTCCACGGCCTCGGCGACGGCCTCGGCCATCGCCACCTGGCCGGGGCGCTCGGTGCCGCCGACGGCGGTGACGGCGGCGTGCAGCAGATCGGGGAGGGAGGGCTTCGTCATAGCGCTGCAAGCCTACGCGGGACCACTGACAGCCGGTCCGGTCACGGGGCGTGCAGGGGGTTGGGGACGGTCCCGTGGACGGCGGCGTGCGGGCGCTCGTGGCGGTCGCGGTAACCGTCCACATGCAGACGGTTGCGGTTCAGGCAGAGCCGCTCGATCCGCGGGGTGAGCAGGTCGAACGTCTCGTGCCGCTCCTTCAGGCCGGGGAAGCGTTCGTGGTGGCGCAGGATCTCCGCCCGTACGAGTGACCAGAACTCGGCCTCGGGAACGTCCAGTTGGTCCGCGCACAGCGGCGCGAGGTAGCGGAAGACGCCGACGAACAGGCCGGAGTGGATGAACTGGGTGAGGAAGGAGGGCGGTTCGGTCAGCAGCACCGTGCGGACGTCGTCCGGCATGGAGTCGTGCTCCGGGAGCGGCTGGGAGGTGGTGTTGACGTCGTCGACGAAGTCCTTGACCGCGAGGCGGGTGGGGACGTCGTGCTCGTCGAAGACCACGATGGCGTTCTCGCCGTGCGGGGAGAACACCGTGCCGTACTGGTAGAGGAAGTGCAGCAGGGGCGGCAGCAGCGCGGCGAAGAGCCGGCCGAGCCACTCGCGCGCGGGCAGCCCCGAGCGGTGCACCAGCTCCGTGGTCAGTGCGCGGCCCTGGGGGTCGGTCTGCAGCAGCGCGGCCAGGGTGCGGGCGCGCTCGCCCGGGTCGAGGTATCCGCTGATCGGCTCGCGCCAGATGCAGCCCAGCAACTCCTTGAACTGGTACGGGACGCCGGGCAGCCGGTCGTAGAGCGGGTGCTCGACGGTGACCGAGGCGGTCTCGCCGAGCAGGATCACCCGGGTCTCGTCGCTCAGGTAGGGGTCGGCGTCGCGCAGTCCGTGGACCCAGCGGGTGACGGCCGGCGCGGCGAGGGTGCGCTCGGTGGGCAGGCCGCGCCAGACCAGGGTGTTGAGGATGGACAGCGGAAGTTTGACCGTGCGGGCCTCGGGCCGGCTGATGTTGAGGAAGGTGCGGATCGACTGCTGCGGCAGGCGGAGGTCGTTGTCGGTGGGCAGCGCGATGATGGATCTGTCGGCCAGTTGCGGGGCGAAGAGCGGGGCGATGGTCTCGTCCCATTGCCAGGGGTGCACGGGGAGATAGAGGTAGTCGGCGGGGTCCTGGCCCTGGTCGGTGATGGCGCGGGCGAAGGCGTGACGGGTGGCGGGGGCGAGCTCCTCGCCGTAGAGGCGATCGGGGGTGGCGAGCGTGGGGACACCGCGGTAGTGGGCGAGGCGGTGGTGCGCGGCGAGCCAGGGCAGGCGCTGGGCGGTGCGGGCTTCCGGGGCCCAGGCCGCCGCGTCGGCGGCGGAGAAGCCGAGCCGTCCCTTGTTCGCGACGAGCCAGGGGTGGCCGGTCTGGTGGCCTTCGAGGGCGGCGTAGTCGAGGTCGGCGAGCTCGGCCGCGCTGAGGGCGGTGGCGTCGAGGCGGGTGTCGGCGGCGAGGGTGGCGGTCAGCTCGCGGATCAGGTGGCCGGTGGTGTCGCCGGACAGGTGCAGGACGGTGTCGTGGGCGTGGGCGAGGAAGTCGAACGGGTCGCATCCCGGGGTGATCGAGTGGGGGTCGACGCGCCAGTGCCCGTAGGCGCCCCGGCGGGCGCGGAAGCGGTAGACCAGCTCGTCGGTGACCGGCAGGCGGTATTGCGCGGTGCCGTCCGCGGCGGTGCCGTCGGGCTCGGGGGTGAGGACTTCCTCGTACGCGAACTCGGCCAGGATCTTGGCGAACAGTCGGCGCGCGGCGTGCTGCCAGGCGCTGTGCGAAGGCTGGGGCTCAGGCGGCAAGACGGGACTCCCTCGAAGCGGGACCGCTCCGGCACGTGCGGGGGACAACCGGGGCGGCGCGGTGGACGGCGGACCGGACCGGGAACGGCGACAGGCGCCCCGGGATCAGTGCAGGTGGCGGTGGGCGCGGTCACGGATCATCAACGCCGCGCGTTTGCCGGGCAGTTCGAGCTCTTCGGAATAGCGGAAGCCTCCGGCCAGGAAGGCCGCGACGGAGGCGGTGTTGCGCAGATCGGGCTCGGCGACGACCCGCGTGCACTGCGGGCGGCGGTCGAGTACGAGGTCGGCGGTGGCGCGCAGCAGGGTGCTGCCCAGGCCGCGGCCGCGGTCGGCGCCGCCGCCGATGAGCAGATGGATCCCGGTGTCGTGGGGCAGGGCCGGGTAGTGGCGGGCCAGGGGGTCCAGGTCGGCGCGGTAGATCTCCCAGTAGCTCATGGGGACGCCGGCCAGCACACCGAGGCAGGGCACGCTGCGGCCGTCGCCGTCGAGCTGGCCGCGCAGATGGGCGGCGGTGGTCCCGGGCGGTCCGGCCAGCTCCCAGAAGGCCGCGACTGCCGGATCGTTCATCCAGCCGGTGATCCGGTCGAGGTCGCGGGCCGGCTGGACGGGGACGAGCTCGAACGGCCCGGCGGTGGTGTCGGCCGGTCCCCAGCCCGCCAGGTTGTCCAGCAGCGGGCCGGTGCCGGTGAGGACCGGGGGCGCCGGCCGACGGCGTCCCCCGGCGAGCAACGCGCGGAACTCCGGCGGGACCCGGCGATCCTGGGTGTCGTCGGAGCTGGAGCTGAGGCCGGATTCGGTGGGTGGCACGGCGACGCTCTCCTCTCGTGGCCGGCTCCCGCGTGGCCTTGTGGGTCGCGGGGCGCCGGCGCCGGGGGCTCGTGGGGTGACTTCGCTGCGGCGGGCTGTGGTGGCCTGCTAGGAGGCCAGGGGGTTGGGCAGGGTGACGTAGACGGACTGGGTCTCGACCGGGCCGACGAGTTCGTCGAGCCCGTGCAGGCGGGTCGCGAGGTTGGCCTTGCAGCGCAGGGTGCGGGCGGACAGCAGCTGGCCGGGGAGCCGGGAGCGGTGCGCGCGGGGCGCTGCGGCGGCGCTGTCGAGGAACCGCCTGAAGGCGGCCAGCAGGATCTCCTCGCGGACCAGGCGCTGGGCCCCGAAGGCTCCGATGAGGCCGAGGACGTTGTTGATGCCCAGGTAGTAGGCGAAGCGCTCGTCGGTGACCTCGTCGGCGACGAAGGTGTCGCTGGCCGCGCCGATGCCGGGCAGCCGTCGCTCCAGCTCGGCGCGGCGGGAGGCGCGGAAGTAGTAGCCCTGGTTGTCGCGGTAGCGGCCGCCCACCGGCCAGCCGTCGGGGTCGAGCAGCACCAGGGTGTTCTGCTGGTGGGCCTCCAGGGCGACGCCGGCCGTGCCGTCGAGCCACAGCAGGGGCCGGACGACCGCTTCGAGGTAGCGCAGGAACCACTCGGTGGCGACGGCGCCCAGGGCGCGGCCGGTGCGGGCGGCGAGCGTGCCGACGAGGTCCTCGAGGCGGGAGCGGGCGCCCGCGTGGCCGGGCCAGGGTCGGGGAGAGGTGAGGCCGGCGATGCAGACCGCGTCGTCGCCGGTGCTGAAGGGGTTGTGGCGGATGACGGCGTCGAGGCCCTGGACGGGTTCGCCGTCGGGGCCGTCGACGGCGAGATAGGCCGGGTCGCGGACGATGTCGAAGCCGGGATGGGCGGCCTGCCACTGCTCGGCGAGGCCGGTGCGCAGCAGCCGGTGCACCTCGACCCCGCGGACGAGTTCCTTGCGGAGGTTCTCCCGGCGGGAGTTGGTGATGCGCAGCCCGAGGGAGAGTTTGAGCATGGCGTCCGCGCCGGGGCGGTAGACGGTGCGGACGGAGGAGGTGGGGTGCCAGCGGGGGCCGTGGATACCGAGGTCGTGCAGCAGACCGGCGTCGCGGAGTGCGGCGATGTCGGGGCGGTCGGCGAGTTCCCTGGCCTGCCAGGGGTGCAGTGGCAGCGGCACGGTCCCGTCCGGCAGGGACAGGCCGTCTCCCGCGAGGCGCGCGGCGAGCTGCTCGGCGGACACGGGCTTGCCGCGTTCGGTCCAGGCGGAGTCGGTGGCGACGACGGAGCGGTGCACGGCCATCCAGTGGAGCGGGAAGGCACCGCGCAGTTCGGGCGAGAAGGCGCGGGTCTCGGCGTCGGAGAGGCCCTCGCGGCTCTTGGGGGTGGGGTGCAGCGGGTGGCCGAGGAGCAGGGACTGCTCGGCGGCGAGGAAGAGGTCGCCCTGGTCGTCGGCGGGCCGGGCGCGCCGGTCGGCGAGGAAGGTGGCCACGTTGCGTACGGAGTTGGCGACCCGTCCGATGAGTTCGGCGCCGTCGCCGTCCGGTGTCTGCGGCTGCTCGACCTCCGGCTCCGGCCGTTCCCCGTCCGCCACTCGGTGCTCGCCGCCGTCCGAGGCCCGCCGGTCGCCGCCGTGCGCGGCCTCCCGGCGCAGCAGCGCGGCGAGGGTGACGGCGTCCAGCGGGGCGGCGCCGGCCGGGGCGCCTTCGAGGGTGGGCGCGGCCAGGCGGTGCCAGCCGGTGGGTGACCAGTAGCGGACGGGGATGTGCAGGGCGCTGGCGGCGGACCGCAGGGGGATGCGCAGGCGGCCGCCGGCCGGGCGTGCGGTGCCGTTCTCGCGGAGCCAGCAGCGCAGGAGGTGCTCGATGCCGGCGGTGTCGGCGGCGACCGCCGGGTCCGGGTGGTCGAGGGGGTCGTGGTCGCCGTGGCGGGTCCGCTCATGGCGGCCGGGAGCGCCCGGGCCGGTGGCCTGGCAGGGGTCTTCGTGGGTCTGCTGGTGGCAGGTGTCGCCGGGGGTGCGGCGCTGCTGGCGCGGTACGGACTCCAGTGTGCCGGCGCTGTGGTGCCGGTCCGGGATCCGCTCGGCGGGCTGGGCGTTGTCGGGGCCGGGGCGTTCGTTCATGCGGAGGTGCCTCGCTGTGTCGTGGGGGATGAGCCCGTCGGTCCGAGGGTGGTGCGGACCGCCGCCAGGACGGCGTCGGCGAGGCGGTCGAGGATCGCGTCCGCCTGCTCGTCGGTGATGGTCAGGGGTGGCAGCAGCCTGACGACGGCGGAGTGCCGGCCGCCCAGTTCGACGATCAGGCCGCGGTTGAGGCAGGCGCGCTGGACGGCGGCGGCGAGCTCGGGGGCGGCGGGGCGGGCGCCGCTGGCATCGGCGTCCGCCTCCGGGTCGACGAGTTCGACGCCGAGCATCAGTCCGCGGCCGCGGACGTCGCCGATGCAGTCGTGGGCGTCGGCGAGGGTGCGGAGCCGGGCGAGCATCCGGGCGCCGAGTTCGGCGGCGCGGGCGGCGAGGCCGTTGGCGCGGACGTAGGCGAGGGTGGCGGCTCCGGCGGCCATGGCGAGCTGGTTGCCGCGGAAGGTGCCGGCGTGCGCGCCGGGCTGCCAGGCGTCGAGCTCCTCCCGGTAGACGATCACGGCGAGCGGCAGGCTGCCGCCGATCGCCTTCGACAGCACGATCACGTCCGGCACGATGCCGCTGTGTTCGACCGCCCAGAAGGTGCCGGTGCGGCCGACGCCGGTCTGCACCTCGTCCACGATCAGGGGGATCTGCCGGGCCGCGGTGAGCTCCCGCATCCGCCGCAGCCAGTTGTCCGGGGCGGGGATCACGCCGCCCTCCCCCTGGACGGGTTCGAGGATCATCCCGGCCGGCCGGGGCACCCCGCTCTTGTGGTCGTCGAGCAGGTTCTGGGTCCAGCGTGCGGCGAGTTCGGCGCCGCGCTCGCCACCGGTCTGGAACGGGCAGCGGTAGTCGTACGGGTAGGGCAGCCGGACCACGCTGGTGTGCTGTGCTCCCCCGGAGGCGGCGAGCGCCTCGGCGGTCATGCCGTGGTAGGCGCCCGAGAACGCCATCAGGCCGTCCCGGCCGGTCGCGGTGCGGACGAGTTTGAAGGCGGCCTCGACGGCGTCCGTGCCGGCCGGGCCGCAGAACTGGATGCGGGCGTTTTCGGCCAGTTCGGCGGGCAGCGTGGCGAAGAGCTCGGTGGTGAAGGCGTCCTTGACGGGCGTGGCCAGGTCGAGGATGTGCAGCGGCGCGCCGGAGTCGAGGACCGCGCGGATCGCTTCGAGCACCACCGGGTGGTTGTGGCCGAGGGCCAGGGTGCCGGCGCCGGAGAGGCAGTCGAGGTATCTCCGGCCGTCGGCGCCCTCGATGGTCAGCCCGCGGGCGCGCACCGGGACGATGGGCAACGAGCGTGCGTAGGTGCGGGCAGCGGACTCACGCAGGGACTGTCGGCGCAGAATCCCCTCGTGGGCCGACGGCGCGGCCGCCGGCACGGTGTCGGTCAACGCCACGGCAGTTGTGTCCTCCTGCTTGGTGAGCTGCTGAACAGCGCGCGGGGTCCTGCGGGCAGCCCGGCTGTCCCCCGTACGTACCAACGACGCCGGCGACGCCGGATCACGGTCGCGAACAAGATCCTTGGCGGCTGGGAACCGGACCCCGAGTACCGCCGTCTCCATCGTCACCGGCATAGTGGGGTGTCGCGCCGAGATCTTGGGGTTCATGACAAGTTCAATCCGGCGCGACTCCGCTCATGCCACACCGGCTCAGCCCGATTCACCCAGGGGGACAACACCCATGCGATCCATACGCCGGCCAGTCCTGGCCGCCGCCGCTCTCACCGCCGTCGTGGCACTGACCGCCACCGGCTGCGGTCCCGAGGGCGGCAACGCGGACGCCAAGCCCAGCCAGTCCGCGGCGGACACCACGGGTGGGGGTGAAATCAAGATCCCCCAGGACATCCAGGACAAGCTCAAGGAGCACGGCGTCGACCTGGACAAGTGGAAGAACGGCGAGTGGAAGAACTGGGACAAGGACAAGTGGCTCCGGGAGGCCGGGGAGTTCATCAACCCGATCATCAAGGACTTCTGGAACCCGGACAAGATCGAGAAGGTCAAGCCCCCGAAGGACCCCAGCAAGCCCGGGGACATCTCCGAGGACCAGGGCAAGACCGACCCCGAGCCGGCCGCCGTCCAGGCTCAGCCCGTCAAGACCCCCTACACCTCCACCGCCGCCGGTGTGGGTCTGCTGCTGTTCAGCACCCCTGAGGGCGAGTCGCGTTGCTCGGCCACCGTCGTCAAGGACCCGGCGCACCCCGGCAAGTCCAACCTCGTGTGGACCGCCGCGCACTGTGTGCACGCCGGCAAGAACGGCGGCTGGTACCGCAACATGATGTTCGTGCCGAACTTCAACAAGAACGGCGTCTCCGCCGACAAGCTGAAGGCCACGCCCTTCGAGGACCGCGTCCCGTCGGGCAAGTGGTGGGCCGACGACATGGCGACGTCCAATGAGTGGATCAAGGACGGCGGCGCCGTTCCGGGCGTGCCGATGGCTCCGTACGACTACGCGCTGATGCATGTGAAGCCGGAGTCGTCCACCGGCGGCAAGTCGCTGGAAGAGGTCGCCGGCGGCGCGTACGCGGTCGACTTCAACGCCCCGGCCATGGCCAAGATCCCGAGCCTGACCGCGCAGGGCTACCCGGCCGAGGCGCCGTTCGACGGTGCGGCGCAGCAGCAGTGCACCGACAAGCCGACCCGTCTGACGATGGACGCCAAGAAGCCGACCATGTACCGCATCGGCTGCACCATGACCGGTGGCTCCTCCGGTGGCCCCTGGTTCATCAAGGGCGCCGACGGCAAGCCGGTGCTGGTCTCCAACATGTCGATGGGTCCGCGTCCGGCCCGCTGGTCGGCCGGTCCGCACCTGGGTGCCGCGGCCAAGACCCTCTTCGACAACATGAGCAAGAAGTGGGCGACCAAGCAGTAGCCGCCCGCGGCGGGGGCGCTCCGGCGTGCCGACGGCTCCCCCGCACCGCTGCATGAACGCAGAGGACGAAGGCCCGCCCCGGTCTCCCCGGGGCGGGCCTTCGCCGTCGTGTCTCCTACGGGCCGGCTACGCGGCCGGCACGAACGGCTCGAACTCCGCCGCCAGCTCCGCGTGCACCCGCGCCTTGAGGACCGTGCCGTCCGCGGTGTGCTCCTCGGAGAGGACCTCGCCCTCGGCGTGCGCCCGCGAGACCAGGGCGCCCTGGGTGTAGGGCACCAGCGCCTCGATCTCGACCTGCGGCCGCGGCAGCTCGTCGTCGAGCAGGGTCAGCAGCTCCGCCAGGCCCTGGCCCGTACGGGCCGAGACCGCGATGGCGTGCTTCTCCTGGCGCAGCAGGCGCTGGAGCACCAGCGGATCGGCCGCGTCGGCCTTGTTGACGACCACGATCTCGGGCACGTCCGTGGCGCCCACATCGCGGATCACCTCGCGGACTGCGGCCAGCTGCTCCTCCGGCACCGGATGCGAGCCGTCGACCACGTGCAGGATGAGGTCGGACTCGCCGACCTCCTCCATCGTGGAGCGGAACGCCTCGACGAGGTGGTGCGGCAGATGCCGGACGAAGCCGACGGTGTCGGCGAGGGTGTAGAGCCGCCCGCTGGGCGTCTCGGCCCGTCGCACGGTCGGGTCCAGGGTGGCGAACAGGGCGTTCTCCACCAGCACACCGGCACCGGTGAGGCGGTTGAGGAGCGAGGACTTGCCGGCGTTGGTGTAGCCGGCGATGGCGACCGAGGGGACCTTGTTGCGCCGGCGTTCCTGGCGCTTGATGTCCCGGCCGGTCTTCATCTCCGCGATCTCCCGGCGCATCTTCGCCATCTTCTCGCGGATCCGCCGCCGGTCCGTCTCGATCTTGGTCTCACCGGGACCACGGGTGGCCATACCGCCGCCCGCCGAACCGGAGCCACCGCCACCCATCTGCCGCGACAGCGACTGGCCCCAGCCACGGAGCCTGGGAAGCATGTACTGCATCTGCGCCAGCGCGACCTGTGCCTTGCCCTCTCGGGACTTGGCGTGCTGGGCGAAGATGTCGAGGATCAGCGCGGTCCGGTCGACGACCTTGACCTTGACGACGTCCTCGAGGTGGATCAGCTGTCCCGGGGAGAGCTCACCGTCGCACACCACGGTGTCGGCGCCGGACTCCAGCACGATGTCGCGCAGCTCCAGCGCCTTGCCCGAGCCGATGTACGTGGCCGGGTCGGGCTTGTCACGGCGCTGGATGACGCCGTCGAGCACCAGGGCGCCGGCGGTCTCGGCCAGCGCGGCGAGCTCGGCGAGGGAGTTCTCCGCGTCCTGCACCGTGCCCGTGGTCCAGACACCGACGAGCACCACGCGCTCCAGGCGCAGCTGGCGGTACTCGACCTCGGTGACGTCCTCGAGCTCGGTGGACAGGCCCGCGACGCGGCGCAGCGCGGCACGCTCCGAGCGGTCGTACTGGTCGCCGTCACGCTCCCCGTCGATCTCGTGGCTCCAGGCGACGTCCTCTTCCATCAGGGCGTCGGCCCGAAGGCTCTCGGGGAGGCGCTGCCGGTCCTGCGGAAGGGAAGAAGAGGAGGTCATTTGATCCTTTGCGTCGTTGGGAAGCCCTCAAGGGGACCGGCCGGTCCCACCGGGACTGTCGCTGGTGTCAACGTACGACGCGTCCCGGAGATTCCCGGGCCGGTCGTCGTCGACCCGAAGATGGTCGCACGGGCCCGGGAGGGCCGTCACGCGGGTTTTCCGGGCCTTGCGGGCCTTGCGGGCTTTCCGGCGTTCCCGGTCACCTTCCCCGGCCGCCACTCCTGGTGGCCGGGCATCGGAGGCGTCCGCTCGCCGTAGAGCCACCCCTTGAAGAAGCTTGCGAGGTTCTTTCCGGAGACCTTGGACGCCAGCGCGATGAAGTCGGCGGAGTCCGCCACGCCGTCGCGGTGCTGGGTCACCCACTCGCGTTCGAGGCGGTCGAAGGCGGCGGCGCCGATCTTGTGCCGCAGGGCGTACAGGACCAGTGCGCTGCCGTCGTAGACCACCGGGCGGAAGAGGCTGATCTTCTCGCCGGGGCTGGGGGCCTTGGGCGCGGCGGGCGGCCCGCCCTCGGCGCGCCAGCCGTTGGACTGCTCGTAGGCGCTGCGCATACGGCTGTCCAGGGAGATCCGGCCGCCCTTCTCCTGGGCGTAGAGGGCCTCGTACCAGGTGGCGTGGGCCTCGTTGAGCCAGACGTCGGACCAGCGCCGGGGGCTGACGCTGTTGCCGAACCACTGGTGGGCCAGCTCGTGCACCATCACGGACTCGACGTACCACGCGGGCAGCTGCGGGTTCGTGAACAGGCTCTTCTCGAAGAGCGAGAGGGTCTGGGTCTCCAGCTCGAAGCCGGTCCTGGCGTCGGCGATCAGCACCCCGTACGCCTCGAAGGGGTAGGGGCCGAGTCTGCGCTCCATCCAGGAGAGCTGGTCCGGGGTCCTGGCCAGCCACTTCTCCAGCTGGTGCCGGTCCACGGTCGGTACGACGTCGCGGATCGGCAGGCCGTGCGGCCCGTTCCGCAGCAGCACGCTGGACTTGCCGATGGAGACCTGCGCCAGCTCGGTGGCCATCGGGTGGCCGGTGCGATAGGTCCAGGTGCGCCGCGCCGCCCGGCTGCCCGTGCCCACCGGCAGCCCGTTGGCGACGGCGGTCAGCTCCTGGGGCACGGTGATGTGGAAGGTGAACAGCGCCTTGTCGGAGGGGTGGTCGTTGCAGGGGAAGACGCGGTGCGCGGCGTCCGCCTGGTTGGCCATCGCCAGCCCGTCGGAGGTGCGGATCCAGCCGCCGTCGCTCTTGCCGCGTGGGTCGCTGGTGTGCTGGATGACGATCTTCACCTCCTTCCCCCGGGACATGTGGGCAGCCGGGGTGAGCACGAGGTCCTCACCGTGCTGCTCGTGCCGGGCGGGCTGCCCGTCGATCTTCGCGTCGCTCACGGCGCCACGGGCGAAGTCGAGGTTGAGGTGGTCGAGCTCGGTGGTGACCTTGGCGGTGATCTCGGTGGTGGCCTTCAGCGGCCGGTTGTTGTGGCCCGAGTAGTCCAGGGTGACGTCGTAGGACGTGACGTCGTAGCCGGTGTTGCCGAGCGTGGGGAAGAGCCGGTCGCCCAGGCCCTGCGGCCCTGCGGGCTGCGGCGCGGCCACGCCGAGGGTGGCGACGGCGGCCAGCCCCAGGGCGGTGGCCCGGCGGCCGGTCCAGCGGATCCGGCCGCTCGGGGCAGCAGGCAGGGGGCGGTCGGAGTCGGCGGACGGTCGACGCGAGTCAAGGGACATGAACTACGGCTACCAACGCGGCCGCCTCCGCCGTGGGCGAGGCGGCAAACGACACCCGAACGGGCGGCGGATCGTGCGTCCGTCTTAGGGCCTTTGCGACCCTGGCCCGGTCGGACGGCCCCTTGGGCGCGCTCCCTGCGGCCGGTCGGCGGGCGGGTGACGGAGGCTCAGGGGCGCAGGGCGGCGGCCTGGCGGGTGCGGCCGGCCCGCAACACGTCGAAGACGCCGGGCACTTGGCGCATCGCCCGCATCAGGGACGGCAGGCCGGCGGCGTTGGGCAGATGGAGCGTGTACGTATGGCGGACCCGCTGCTCGTGCGGGGGTTCGACGGCGGCCGACACCACCGCGGCGCCCTGGGAGGCGATCGCTTCGGTGAGGTCGGCGAGGAGGTGCGGCCGGCTGAAGGCCTCGGCCGTCAGGGTGACCCGGCAGCCGTGGCCGCCCTGGCCGGCGCCCCGCCAGCGCACCTTGACCGGCTGACGGCCGGTGGCCGCCATACGGGCCACCACGGGGCACAGGGCGCGGTGGACGGTGACCGTGCCGCCGCGTACGGCGAAACCGGTGACGGTGTCCGGCGGTACCGGGGTGCAGCAGCCGGCCAGCCGGACCGCGGCACCGGGCAGGTCCGCGACCGCCAGGACCGAGCCGGGAGTGGCCTGGGCCGCCCCGGAGCGGTCCGGGCCGACGGCGGGGCGGTCGGCGGGGGGCGCCGCTGCGGGCCCCTCACCGGGGGCCGCCGGGCGGGCGCCCGGTTCCCCGGCGAGCCACCGGGCGATGGCCAGCCGGGCGGCGGGCGTTCGGGCGTGGTCGAGCCATTCGGGCGAGGGGCCGGCCGCGGAGTCCGGGGCCATCAGCAGCTGCAGGCTGTCGCCGTCGTGCAGGACGGTGGCGAGCGTGGCGAGCCGGCCGTTGACGCGGGCGCCGATACAGCAGTGCGCCGCCTCGCCGTGCCGCTCGTACGCCGCGTCCACACAACTCGCCCCGGCGGGCAGGCCGATGGCGCCGCCGCCGGCCCCGGCCGCCCCCGCCGCGCGCCCCGTGTCGGCGTCGGCGCAGAAGACCGTGATCTCCCGGTCCTGGGCGAGGTCGTCGCGCAGCGAGGTCCAGAACGTGTCCGGGTCGGGGGTGGTGCGCTGCCACTCCAGCAGCCGGGAGAGCCACCCGGGGCGGGTCGGGTCGGCGCGCTCGCCCTCGGGGGTGTCCGCGCCGTCGGTGGGGGTGTACGGATTGCCCAGCGCGATCACCCCGGCCTCGGCGACCCGGTGCATCTGGTGGGTGCGGATCAGCGCCTCGGCGATCTCCCCGGACGGGCCGGTGACGGCGGTGTGCAGCGACTGGTAGAGGTTGAACTTGGGCGCCGCGATGAAGTCCTTGAACTCGGAGACGACCGGGGTGAAGCAGGTGTGCAGCTCCCCCAGGACGGCGTAGCAGTCCGCGTCCTCCGCCACGAGCACCAGCAGCCGCCCCAGGTCCGCGCCCGTCAGTTCGTGGCGCGCCAGCCGCACGCGGTGCACGGAGACCAAGTGCCTTGCCCGGACGAGGACTTCGGCGTCGATGCCGGCTTCGGCCAGGACCGTGCGCACCTGCTGAGCGATGGCGGCGAGCGGGTCGGGACGGGTGGCGTACTCGCGGACCAGGGCCCGGGTGGTGGAGTACTCCTCGGGGTGCAGGATCGCGAAGACCAGGTCCTCCAGCTCGGCCTTGAGGGCCTGGACGCCGAGGCGTTCGGCGAGCGGGATCAGCACGTCGCGGGTCACCTTGGCGATCCGGGCCTGCTTCTCGGGCCGCATCACCCCGAGGGTGCGCATGTTGTGCAGCCGGTCGGCGAGCTTGATGGACATCACCCGGACGTCGTTGCCGGTCGCCACCAGCATCTTGCGGAAGGTCTCCGGCTCGGCGGCCGCGCCGTAGTCGACCTTCTCCAATTTGGTGACGCCGTCGACGAGGTAGCTGACCTCGGCGCCGAACCGTTCCCGCACCTGATCGAGCGTCACCTCGGTGTCCTCGACGGTGTCGTGGAGCAAGGAGGCGGTCAACGTCGTGGTCTCCGCGCCCAGTTGGGCCAGGATCAGGGTCACCGCCAGCGGGTGGGTGATGTACGGCTCGCCGCTCTTGCGGAGCTGGCCGCGGTGCGAGGACTCGGCGAGCTGATAGGCCTTGGCGAGGGTGTCGAGGTCGGCGTCGGGGTGATGGCCGCGATGCACCTTGGCGACGTGTTCGAGGGCGTGCGGGAGGCCGTCGCGCGGTGCCGGGCCGAGGAGCGCGGCCCGGCCGATGCGGCGCAGCCCTCTGAGTTCCAGTCGGCGACGGCCGCGCCTGCGGCCCGCTGCTCCAGCGTTACCAGGGTTAGTGGCCTCTGCGCTCATGGGCACCTCCGGCAGCGTCGACCGGCGGCCGGACGCGACAGTTCGGGCGCCCGGGCCGGTGCTTGATGCTATCGAGCCCATCACGCAGCGCTGTCCACCTCTCGCTCAGAGTGATACGGATCACCCGTTCGAGCGAATCTTTTGGCTGGAACCGTTGCGGTGAGGGGGCCGGGCCGGATCCGTCCCGGTCCGTCAGGCGAGCGCGGCGGCCAGCCAGGCGGGGTCGAAGGTGCCCTCGGCGACGATCTCGGCCGGTCCGGTCATCTCGACCGTGCCGTCGGGCAGCTCGGTGATCACCAGGCTGCCGCCGAGGACGTCGACCGTGTACGTGACGGGCGTGCCGGTCCGTGCCGGGTCCAGGCCGTCCCTGCGGGCGGTGGCGACGGCGACCGCGCAGGCGCCGGTGCCACAGGAGCGGGTCTCGCCCGAGCCGCGCTCATGGACCCGCATCGCCACATGGCGCGGGCCGCGGTCGACGACGAACTCGATGTTCACGCCGTCGGGATAAACCGCCGCTGGGCTGAACGGCGGTACGGACAGCAGGTCTCCGGCGTGCGCCAGATCCTCGACGAACGCGACGGCGTGCGGATTGCCCATGTTCACGTTGCGGGCCGGCCAGCTGCGGCCACCGAGGGTGACGACGACGCCCTCCTCGGGGAGCTCGGCGCGGCCCATGGAGACCGTGACGTCGCCGGTCTTGGCCAGGTGCACGCGGCGTACGCCGGCGCGGGTGGCGATGGCGAGGTCGCCGGCCTCCACCAGGCCGGCGTGCAGCAGATAGCGCGCGAAGACCCGGGTGCCGTTGCCGCACATCTCGGCGATCGAGCCGTCGCCGTTGCGGTAGTCCATGAACCACTCGGCCTCGTCGGCCTGGGCACGCGCCTCCGGGTGCGCGGCGGACCGCACGACGCGCAGCACCCCGTCACCGCCGAGCCCGGCGCGCCGGTCGCAGATCCGGGCGACGGCGGTCGCGGGCAGATCGAGGCGACCGTCCGGATCGGGGACGATCACGAAGTCGTTCTCGGTGCCGTGGCCCTTGAGGAAGGCGATGCGCTCGGTGCTGGTCACTCCTGCATCGTACGGGGGTGACGGGGGGAACGGCCTGACGGGGGCCGGGAGAGCTGCGTCCGGGGGGCCGGCTCGGCTGCCCGGCGCCCCCCGACGGGTACCGCGCGCGGTGAGCGGCCGGTCAGCGCAGCCGGGCCACGCGCCAGATGGCGAGCGAGGCGGGGACGGCCACCACCAGGGCGTACAGGAGCACCACGCGCCAGTTGGCGCGGCGGCCGGAGCCGCGCGCCGGGAGGCCGGGCCAGGTGTGACCGACGCGGCGGGCGGCCATCATGCCCCAGCCGGCGGCGCAGCAGCACAGCAGCAGGCCGAGCATCGCGATCACCGCGCCACCGTCACCGCCGAACTCGAAGGCGAGCGGGAAGGCGAACATCAGCGAGCCGACGGCGGCGAGAGCGACGATCGGTGCGAGCTGCCACAGGCGCAGCCGGCGCGGCGGGCGCAGTTCCCGGAAGGACTCGCCGCCCTCGCCGGGTCCGTCGGCGCCGGCGTCCGGGCCGTCCGAGTCGTCCAGGGCGTCCGGGTCGCCGAGCGGTCCGGCGTCGACGTCGGCGGCGCCGGACAGGGCGTCCCGGGCGTCCGGGCCGTCGTCGGCGAGCGGTGCCGTGTCAGCGTCGTCGTCCGACTGCTGTGCTCTGTTGCGAGGGCCGGCCTCCATTGCCACGCGCCCTCCCCACTGCAGACTGCACGCCTCGATCGAAGGTCGATGATGACACGCCCTCAGGGGCCCGGATGACGGCCGGAGCGTCCCGATGCCATGACGTGATCAGGCTGTGACCGGTCGTTCGAGCAAGGCCAGGGCCTGCCCGGGAAGTTCCGCGCGACGGTCGGCAGCGCCGCTGAGCCAGTGGACCCGGGGGTCCCGGCGGAACCACGAGTCCTGGCGGCGTGCGAAGCGCTTGGTCGCGCGCACCGTCTCGTCGCGCGCCTCCTGCTCGGTGCACTCCCCCGCCAGCTGGGCGAGCACCTGCTGGTAGCCCAGCGCCCGGGACGCCGTAAGACCCTCGCGCAGCCCCTCGGCCTCCAGGCGGCGCACCTCGTCGACCAGGCCCGCCTCCCACATCCGGTCGACCCGCCGCGCGATCCGCTCGTCCAGCTCGGGGCGCTCGACGTCGACACCGATCTGCAGGGTGTCGTAGACCGAGTCGTGGCCGGGGAGATTGGCCGTGAAGGGACGGCCGGTGATCTCGATGACCTCCAGCGCGCGCACGATGCGGCGGCCGTTGCTGGCCAGGATCGCGCGGCCGGCCTCGGGGTCGGCGGCGGCCAGTCGGGCGTGCAGGGCGCCGCTGCCCCGTTCGGCCAGTTCGGCCTCCAGCCTGGCGCGCACCTCCGGGTCGGTGCCGGGGAACTCCAGGGCGTCGATGGCGCCGCGGACGTACAGGCCGGAGCCGCCGACCAGGACCGGGGTGCGGCCCTCGGCGAGCAGCCGGTCTATCTCGGCGCGGGCCAGCCGCTGGTACTCGGCGACGCTGGCGGCGCGGGTGACGTCCCAGATGTCCAGGAGGCGGTGCGGTACGCCCTGCTGCTCCTCGGGCGTGAGTTTGGCGGTGCCGATGTCCATGCCTCGGTAGAGCTGCATGGAGTCGGCGTTGATGACCTCGCCGCCCACGTGTTGTGCGAGCGCGACGCCCAGATCGGACTTTCCGGCCGCGGTGGGGCCGACGACGGCGATGACCCGCGGAGCGGGAACAGCGGTGTTCACCCCGTCAGTCTCGCAAACATCACGCCCCCATCTCGAACGAGCGACGTGACGGGCCACCGATGAGGGTCGTTGCCTGTTGCGAGGTCCCGAGAGCCGGTGCAGCACCGGCGCCCGTGGGCGGTGCAACGGTCCGCTCCGGGCGGCCTGGGATTTCGCCCAACATGAAGAGCGTAGGAGCAGTTATGGGCGTGTTTTCGCGGTTTCGCCGCCGCAAGTCCGAAGCATCGACGGAGGAGGCTGCCGCTGCGGTGGTGACGGCCGAGACGGCCGAGGCGGAGGAGCCGGCGGAGTCGGCCGCTTCGGCGGACGCCGAGAACGCCGAGAACACCGAGAACGCCAAGGACACCACGGGGGCCGAGGACGCCGGGGACACCGACGACGCCGAGCGGACCGGCGCCGCGCCGGCCGACCGGACCGAGGGCGCCGAGGAGGCCGCAAAGGCCACGGGGGGCGGCGAAGCCCCGCAGGACGCGGCGGCCACGGCGGAGGCAGGGGATGCGGCCGAGGATGCGGCGCCGGAGGCTTCCGGTGACACGACCGGGGACACGACCGGGGAGACGGTCCCCGAGGACGGCCACCAGACCGACGAGGACAGCGAGCCCCGCGCCGAGAAGGCGGCCGAGAGCGCCGGGATCCCCCGGCAGCAGTCGGCCCGTGCCGCGGCGGACCGGGAGTCCGGCGAGGGCGCGCGGCAGTAGCCCCACCGCGCCCGGAGCGGGCACGGCGCAACGGCCGCGGGGTGGCTCCACCCCGCGGCCGTTGTCGTGCCCCGGAGGGGGCGTGGTCGGCTACGACCAGGTGGCGACGAAGTAACCCACGCCGTACGGGGCCTCCTCGCGCAGCAGGCGGCCGGTCAGGCCCGCGCCCTCGGCGGCGCCCGCCAGGACCTGCCAGCAGGAGCGTCCCGACGCCTGCAGGGCGGCGGCCAGCTCCGTGTCGAGCGCGGTCAGCGCGGGGAGGTCGGCGGCCCCCAGGGCGCGGCCCGCCGCGGCGTCGAAGCCCTCGGCCCGCTCGTCGAAGTAGCCGGGCGCCTTCACCGTCCGGCAGGCGCTGCCGTCGCCCATCACCAGCAGCGCCACCCGGGGCGCGGCGCCGGCGATCTCCCGGCCGGCCGACAGACACCGTTCGAGGGGCAGCGACTCCCCCACGCCCAGCCCCTCCACGGGCGCGTCGTCCCAGTCCGTACGGGACAGCAGCCAGGCGGCGACGGCCAGCGACGGCGGGAGCTCCCCCTCGGGCGCGCGCTCGGCGGCTCCCAGGGAGACCTGGAGGTCCACGCCGAAGCCGCGGAAGGAGCCGACGGCGCCCTGCGGGTGCGGGCCCCGGCCGGACTCCTCCGCGGGGCCGAGGACCACCAGCCGGTCCGGGCGGGCCGCCGCCAGCACACCGATCGCGTCCAGGCAGGAGGCGCGCAGCGCGTCCAGCTCGGGTGCGGCGCCGGCCGCCACCTCCGGGACGAGCAGGGGCGGACAGGGGCAGATGGCGGCGGCTACGAGCATGCCACGCAGCGTAACGCCCCGGGGCCGGTCGTTCCCGGCGGGCGGGTCAGTCGCAGCCGCAGCCGGCAGCGGGCGCGGGGCTCGGCGCCGGGGCCCCGATGGTGGGCAGGCCCAGCAGCACGCCCTTGGGCTTCTCGGCCGGCGCGGCGTTGCGCTTCTCCCAGGCGTCGCCGGCCCGGGTGCGGCGGACCGCCTTGGTCGGCCCCTCCGCCAGGAGGTGGTGCGGCGCCGCGTAGGTGATCTCCACGGTCACCACGTCGCCGGGCCGGACCGGCTCCTCGGGGCGGGTGAAGTGCACCAGGCGGTTGTCGGGCGCCCGGCCCGACAGCCGGTGCGTGGCGTCGTCCTTGCGGCCCTCGCCCTCGGCGACCAGGACCTCCAGCGTGCGCCCGACCTGCTTCTTGTTCTCCTCCCAGGAGATCTCCTCCTGGAGGGCGACCAGGCGCTCGTAGCGCTCCTGGACGACGGCCTTGGGGATCTGGCCTTCCATGTCGGCCGCGGGGGTCCCGGGGCGCTTGGAGTACTGGAAGGTGAAGGCCTGCGCGAAGCGGGACTCGCGGACCGTGTGCAGGGTCTGCTCGAAGTCCTCGTCGGTCTCGCCCGGGAAGCCGACGATGATGTCCGTCGAGATCGCGGCGTCCGGCATCGCGGCGCGCACCTTGTCGATGATGCCGAGGAAGCGGTCCTGGCGGTACGAGCGGCGCATGGCCTTCAGGACGCGGTCGGAGCCGGACTGCAACGGCATGTGCAGCTGCGGCATGACGTTCGGCGTCTCCGCCATGGCGGCGATCACGTCGTCGGTGAAGTCGCGCGGGTGCGGCGAGGTGAAGCGGACCCGCTCCAGGCCCTCGATGGAGCCGCAGGCGCGCAGCAGCTTGCTGAAGGCCTCGCGGTCGCCGATGTCGGAGCCGTAGGCGTTGACGTTCTGGCCGAGCAGGGTGATCTCGCTGACGCCCTCGGCGACCAGGGCCTCGACCTCGGCGAGGATGTCGCCGGGCCGGCGGTCCTTCTCCTTGCCGCGCAGCGCCGGGACGATACAGAAGGTACAGGTGTTGTTGCAGCCGACCGAGATGGAGACCCAGGCCGCGTAGGCGCTCTCGCGGCGGGTGGGCAGGGTCGAGGGGAACGCCTCCAGCGACTCGGCGATCTCGACCTGCGCCTCCTCCTGGACGCGGGCGCGCTCCAGCAGGACCGGCAGCTTGCCGATGTTGTGGGTGCCGAAGACCACATCGACCCAGGGGGCCTTCTTGACGATGGTGTCGCGGTCCTTCTGGGCGAGGCAGCCGCCCACGGCGATCTGCATACCGGGGCGCGCGGCCTTCTTCGGGGCGAGCTGCCCGAGGTTGCCGTAGAGGCGGTTGTCGGCGTTCTCCCGCACCGCGCAGGTGTTGAAGACGACCACGTCGGCGCCCTCGCCGCCCTTGGGCGCCGGTACGTACCCGGCCTCCTCCAGCAGCCCGGACAGCCGCTCGGAGTCATGGACGTTCATCTGGCACCCGTAGGTGCGGATTTCGTAGCTCTTGGGTTCCTGAACGTCCACTGCCTGGCTCCGGTCACTGCTGGTCATACGACAAGGGTAGGCGGTGCCGGGAGTACCCCGGTCCTCGGCGGCCCGCAGGCCCGGCCCGACCGGCGGTGACCTTTTGGAAACCGGCCCGCCCCTCCCCATAAGGCCGCACGGCTGGCAGTATCCCGCCCATGTTCACCGCACTCTCCCGTACCGGCCGCCGGACTCTCCTGGCGGCGATCGCGGCGCTGGTCGCCCTCGGGCCGGCGCTGTGGTGGCTGGTGTCGACGGGCGGCGAGCCCACCCCGGGCGGGCGGGTGACACTGGCGACGGGCGTGCCGACCGGGGTGTACGCGCGCTACGGGGAGCTGCTGAAGCAGGACCTGGCCCACGACATGCCGGAGGTGGACCTCCGGCTGGCCCGCAGCGAGGGGTCGATCGACAACCTGCGGCAGCTGGTCGCCGGGCGCGCGCAGTTCACCATCGCGACGGCGGACGCGGTCGCCACCTACCGCGGCCGGGGCGAGCCCGGCGCGGACCGGCTGCGGGCCTGTGCGCGGCTGTACGACGACTACATACAGCTGGTGGTGCCGAAGAAGTCCGCGGTGCGCTCGACGAAGGACCTGCGGCGGCTGCGGGTGGGCGTGGGCGCCGACGGTTCCGGCGTACAGCTGATCACCCGGCGGCTGCTGACGGCCGCGGGGCTGGACTTCGACAAGGACATCACGCCCGTGCGGGTCGGCATCGACCGGATGCCGAAGCTGCTGGAGCAGGGCAGGCTGGACGCCTTCTTCTGGTCGGGCGGGCTGCCGACGACGGCGGTGCAGCTGCTCGCCCAGCGGTTCCCCGTCCGGCTGGTCCAGCTCGGTGATCTGGCCGAGGGGCTGCACCGGCAGGGCGAGCGCACCCGCTACTACCGCGCGGCGGTGATGCCCGCCGACGCCTATCCGCTCGTCCAGGACGGGCAGGCGGTGAAGACGATCGCGGTGGCGAACCTGCTGGTGACCCTGGACCGCGCGGACGCCGCCCTGACCCAGGGCATCACCCGGACCGTCATCGACAGCCGGGACCGGATCGGGCGCGAGGTGCACGCCGCGCAGAAGGTGGATCTGCGCACGGCGGTGTTCACCGATCCGCTGCGGCTGCACGAGGGCGCCCGGCGCTATTACGTGTCCGTCAAGCCCTGAACACCCGCCCCGGGCGCTGCCTCGTGCGGCCCGCGCGGCCGGTCAGGCGCGCGGGGTCCCGGCGGTGCGGCGCGCGGGCCTGCTGCGGCGGGGGCGGCGTCGGCGGCCACCGCCACCGCTTGCGCCGGCCGCACCGCTCGCCCCGGCGCGGGCGCCCGAGCCGGGCGCCGGGGCCGGCGCGGCGAGCTGGACCGGGACGCCGCTCGGGGTCCGCGCGCCGGTGATCCGTGCCAGCTCGGCGTCTCCGGGCCGGACCTTCGCGGTGGCCGGGGTGATCTTCGCCTGGCGCATCAGCCGGGTCATCTCGCGACGCTCCCCCGGCGTGACGAGGGTGACGACGGTGCCGGACTCGCCGGCCCGCGCGGTCCGGCCGCCGCGGTGCAGGTAGTCCTTGGCCTCGGTCGGCGGATCGACGTTGACGACGAGGTCGAGGCCGTCGATGTGGATCCCGCGTGCGGCGACGTTGGTGGCGATCAGCGCGGCGGCCTGGCCGGTGCGGAACTGCTCCAGGGTGCGGGTGCGCTGCGGCTGGGTCTTGCCGCCGTGCAGCGCCGCGGCGCGCACGCCCTGGGCGAGCAGGTGCTTGGTGAGCCGGTCGGCCCCGCGCTTGGTGTGCACGAACATGATCACGCGTCCGTCGCGGGCGGCGATCTCGGCGACGGTGGCGCGCTTGTCGGCGTCCTCCACGTACAGGACGTGGTGGTCCATGGTGGTGACGGTCGCGGCCGACGGGTCCACGGAGTGGGTGACCGGGTCGGTCAGGAAGCGGCGTACGAGCTTGTCGACATTGCGGTCCAAGGTGGCGGAGAACAGCATCCGCTGGCCGTCCGGGTCGACCTTCTCCATCAGCCGGGTGACCTGCGGCAGAAAGCCCATGTCGGTCATCTGGTCGGCCTCGTCGAGGACCGTGACGGCGACCTGGTCCAGCTTGCAGGCGCGCCGGTCCAGCAGGTCGGCGAGCCGGCCGGGCGTGGCGACCAGCACCTCGGCGCCCTTGCGCAGCGCTTCGACCTGCCGGTTGATCGAGGTGCCGCCGACGACCGTGGCCGTGCGCAGCCCCAGCGCCGCGGCGTACGGGGCGAGCGCCTCGGTGACCTGGCCGGCGAGTTCGCGGGTGGGCACCAGGACCAGCGCCAGGGGGCGCTTGCTCTCGGCGCGCTTGCCCGCCGTGCGGCTGAGCAGCGCCAGCCCGAAGGCGAGGGTCTTGCCCGAGCCGGTCCGCCCGCGCCCGAGCACGTCGCGGCCGGCGAGGGTCTCGGGGAGGGTGGCGGCCTGGATGGGGAACGGCTGGGTGACGCCCTGGGCGCGCAGCGCGGTGAGGAGGGCCGGTGCCAGCGGGAACTCGTCGAAGGAGCCGGCCGGCGTGGGGACGGACGCCGGGGCGGGCGTCTGGGGGGCGGCGCTCGGTCGCGATGCGGTCGCTCGTGTCACGGAAAACCCTTCAGGGGAGGCGATGGTGGGGTCGTGCCGGCCTCACACTCTCCCGTGGGGCGGCACTCGGTGACCGAGGGGACGGGGATGCGCTGCCGTCATACGGGACGGGGCCCGCACCGGGCTGGCCGGTGCGGGCCCCGTCCGCGGGACGCGGGGGCGTCAGGCGGGGATGATGTTCTCCGCCTGCGGGCCCTTGGGGCCCTGGGTCACGTCGAAGGTGACCTTCTGGCCCTCGAGGAGCTCACGGAAGCCCTGGGACTGGATGTTCGAGTAGTGGGCGAAGACATCGGGGCCGCCGCCGTCCTGCTCGATGAAGCCGAAGCCCTTTTCCGAGTTGAACCACTTGACGGTGCCGGAAGCCATGTTTTTCTCCATTCATGGGGCAATGCAGGAGACCGCACCTCGCAGCCTCCTCGTCGCCGAGATGATCGCCCCACACCGGAAACCTCCGGAAAACAAGGAACGCCCGGGGCTACAAGCCTCCGGGCGCACACAAAGTTCATGGGTACCACAACTGCAACGATGTTCACGGTAGCACAGGTACCCGGAGCCCTCCGGCGGCCCGGTCAGGGGGCGCTGCGCGGCACGGTGACGGTGACCCTCAGCCCGTGCGGCGGGTGCGGGGCGTAGGCGATGGACGCGCCGCCCGCGGCGAGCAGGGCGCGGGTGATCGACAGCCCGAGCCCGGAGCCGGAGACGTTCTGGTGGCGGCCGCTGCGCCAGAAGCGGTCGCCGACCCGTGCGAGCTCGTCGTCGGTCAGGCCCGGACCGCGGTCGGCCACGGTGATGTGCACATGCTCCCCGTCCGGCGCCACGCCGACGGTGACGGGCTGATCGGCCGGCGTGAACTTCAGGGCGTTGTCGACGACGGCGTCCAGGGCGCTGGAGAGGGCGACCGGATCGGCCCAGCCGGTGACCGCGCTGTGCCCCTCGTAGGTGAGGCGGACACCCTTGTCGTCGGCCAACGGGCGCCAGGAGTCGACCCGTTCGGCGGCCAGCGCCGCGACATCGGTGAGCTGGAGGTCGGCGGCGCAGTGCTCGGCGAGCGCGAGGTCGAGCAGATCGTCCAGGACGCGGGCCAGCCGCTTGCCCTCGGTGCGGACCGAGGCGATCTCCTCGTTGCCGTCGGGGAGTTCCAGGGCCAGCAGCTCGATCCGCAGCAGCAGCGCGGACAGCGGGTTGCGCAGCTGGTGGGAGGCGTCGGCGACGAACGCGCGCTGCTGCTCCAGCACGTCCTCGACGTTGTCGGCCATCTCGTTGAACGAGCGGGCCAGCCGGCGCAGCTCGGGCGGCCCCGCGGTGCCGGCGACCCGGGACTTCAGCCGGCCGGTGGCGATGTCGTGGCTGGCCGCGTCCAGGACCCGTACGGGTCGCAGCACCCAGCCGGTGAGCCGGATGGCCGCGGCGACCGCGACCAGCATCGCGGCGCACTCGCCGGCCGCGATCAGCAGCCAGCCGTGCAGGATGCGCGAACGCATCTGCCCGGTGGGCGAGTCGGTGACGACGACGGCGACGACATCGCCGTCGCGGATGACCGGTGAGGCGACCGGGATGCGGCCGCCCTCGTCCCAGGGCCAGATCTGGTGCGGGTCGTGGCTGCGGCGGCCGGCCAGCGCCTCGCTGAAGGCCTGGGCGCCCTCGCCGTCGCGGGGCACCGGCAGGCCGCGGGGTGCGGCGGCCATCGGGGTGCGGTCGCGGTAGAAGACGCCGGCGCGTATGCCGTAGAGGGCGTGGTAGCGCGCGAGTTCGGCACCGAGGGTGGTGCGCCGCTCGTCCTCCTCGGGGGTCTTGTTGCGGGCGTCCGCGTCGGGGCGGGCGGTGACGAACTGGGCGAGGGAGGCGAAGCGGGCGGCGTCGTCGATCCGGTCGACGACCACCCGCTGCTGCTCCACACCGGCGGTGATGACGGCGAGCGGGAAGCCGAGCGCGAGCAGCACACCGGCCATCAGGACGATGAGGAGGGGGAGGAGTCGGGTGCGCACGGGCCGGCGGCGGGCTTCAGGAGGCCGGGGAGGCGGGTCGGCCGGAAGCGGGCACGACGAGGCGGTAGCCGACGCCGCGCACCGTCTCGATCAGGGCGGGCATGCGCAGTTTGGCCCGGAGTGAGGCGATGTGCACCTCCAGCGTCCGGCCGGTGCCCTCCCAGCTCGTCCGCCACACCTCGCTGATGATCTGCTCCCGGCGGAAGACCACCCCGGGGCGCTGGGCGAGCAGCGCCAGCAGGTCGAACTCCTTGCGGGTGAGCGGCACCGCGGTGCCGTCCACGGAGACCTGGCGGGTGGGGAGTTCGACGGTGACCGCGCCCAGGTGCAGGGCGTGGCCGGCGGCGCTCTCGTCGGCCGGCGGCTCACCGCCGCGTTCCGACGGGGAGACCGTGCGCCGGCTCACCGCGTGGATGCGCGCCAGCAGCTCACCGGTGTCGTACGGCTTGACGACGTAGTCGTCGGCGCCCAGGTTCAGACCGTGGATGCGCGAGCGCACGTCCGCCCGCGCGGTCACCATGATCACGGGGGTGGCGCAGATCTTGCGGATCCGGCCGCACACCTCGAAGCCGTCCTGGTCGGGCAGCCCGAGATCGAGCAGCACCACCGCGAAGGGCTCGGCGTCGTCGGGCAGCAGGGCCTTGAGCGCCTCCTCGCCGTTGCGCGCATGGACGACGGCCAGGCCGTGCCGGGCCAGCACCGCGGACAGGGCCGCGGCCACATGATCGTCGTCCTCGACGAGCAGCAGTCTCATCAGGCCTCCTCCCGGGTGCGTGCGTACAGGCCAAAGGGCATCTACGGCGATAGGGGGCATCCCCGTCAAGAGGTGGCCACCTCCGGGCCGCCATCCGTTATCCAGCCGGTACGACCACGGCCGCCTTCCCCCCGCTGCCGACCGTCACACTTCTTCACGCAGAGTACTTCCGCTGCGACCGGATCGTTATCCTCAAGTTCCCCTCAGATGTAATGACGCTGGTCGCAGGGCGTCCTAGGGTCCTCCCCAACCGAGGAGGACGGAGCTGTACGCCGATGAGCGAAGTATCGGTGACCAAGAACGCCGAGGGTCCCGCGCAAGCAGGAGACCAGCTGGTCGTGCTGGACAACGTCAACAAGCACTTCGGCGCGCTGCACGTGCTCCAGGACATCGACCTGACGATCAACCGCGGTGAGGTGGTCGTCGTGATCGGGCCCTCGGGGTCCGGCAAGTCGACGCTCTGCCGCACGATCAACCGCCTGGAGACCATCGACTCCGGCAGCATCACCATCGACGGGAAGCCCCTGCCGCAGGAGGGCCGCGAGCTGGCCCGCCTCCGCGCCGACGTGGGCATGGTCTTCCAGTCCTTCAACCTCTTCGCGCACAAGACGGTGCTCGAGAACGTGATGCTGGGCCAGACCAAGGTCCGCAAGACGGACAAGGCGGCCGCCGAGCAGAAGGCCCGCGCCCTGCTGGACCGGGTCGGCGTCGGCACCCAGGCGGACAAGTACCCCGCACAGCTCTCCGGAGGTCAGCAGCAGCGCGTGGCGATCGCCCGCGCGCTGGCGATGGACCCCAAGGTGATGCTGTTCGACGAGCCGACCTCCGCGCTGGACCCGGAGATGATCAACGAGGTGCTGGACACCATGCAGCAGCTCGCCCGGGACGGCATGACCATGGTCGTGGTCACCCATGAGATGGGGTTCGCGCGCTCCGCGGCGAACCGGGTCGTCTTCATGGCGGACGGCCGCATCATCGAAGAGGCCGAGCCGAACCAGTTCTTCAACAACCCGCGCAGCGACCGCGCCAAGGACTTCCTGTCGAAGATCCTTCATCACTGAGGCCTCAGTTGGGCCACGATCATTGCCAACACTTGTTGAACCAAAGGATGTTCACCATGAGGATTCGTAAGACGGCTGCGGCAGGTGCGGTGGTGCTCGCGCTGGCGGCTACGGCGACCGCGTGCGGCGGCGAGAAGGGTTCGGCGGGCGACAAGCCGGCCGGCGGCGAGGTCTACAGCGGCACGTACAAGGTCGCTTCGGACGTCAAGGTCGACTCGGCGGTGCTGAAGAAGGCCCAGAAGGCCAAGAAGATCGTCGTCGGTGTCAAGGCCGACCAGCCGTTCCTGGGCTTCAAGGACCCCGCCACCAACAAGTACTCCGGCTTCGACATCGAGATCGCCAAGATGGTCGCGGCCGACCTGGGCTTCTCCGAGAAGCAGATCGAGTTCAAGACGATCGACTCCAACGTCCGTGAGACCACCATCTCCAAGGGCGACGTCGACTTCTACGTCGGTACGTACACGATCAACGACGAGCGCAAGAAGCAGGTCGGCTTCGCGGGCCCGTACTACACCGCCGGCGCGGACCTCCTGGTGCGCAAGGACGACAAGGCCATCACCGGACCGGAGACCCTCAAGGGCAAGAAGGTCTGCTCGATCGCCGGCTCCACTCCGCTCCAGGAGATCAAGAAGGAGAAGTACGGCGCCAAGACCACCGAGCTCTCCAAGTACTCGGACTGCGTGAAGTACCTGCTGGACGGCCAGGTCGACGCGGTCACCACCGACGACGCGATCCTCAAGGGCTACGCCGCCCAGCGTCCGCAGAAGCTGCGGGTGGTGGAGAAGCCCTTCACCAAGGAGCCCTACGGCGTCGGCATGAACAAGGACGACAAGGCCCTGCGCAACGCGATCACCGACGCGCTGGAGAACCACATCAAGAACAAGGACTACCAGAAGGCGTACGAGGGCACGCTCGGCAAGTCCGGCTCGAAGTACACCGCCCCGGAGACGCCGCTGCCGCGGTACTGAGGCGCTCGCGCACTCACCGGACCGCGCCGCCCCGTACGCCCGCCGCGGCGGGTGTGCGGGGCGCGGTGTCTTCCCCCCCGTGACTCCCCTCCCGCCGTCGACCCGATGACCGCTACCGCGGAGACCCCATGAACGTACTCCTCGATTATCTGCCCGAGTTCCGGGACGGATTCCTCGGAACCCTGGCGATCACCGCGTCCAGTGGCCTGCTCGCGCTGGTACTCGGCGTGCTCATAGCCGGCTTCCGGGTCTCCCCGATCCCGCCGCTGCGCGCCTTCGGGACGGCCTGGGTCACGGTGCTGCGCAACACGCCGCTGACGCTGCTCTTCCTGGTCGCCTTCTTCGTCGTACCGCAGATCCTCTTCCAGGGCGCGAGCCCGTACGTGCTCGCCACGCTGGCGCTCGGCTTCTACACCTCCTCCTTCGTGTGCGAGGCGGTGCGGTCCGGTATCAGCACCGTGCCGATGGGGCAGGCGGAGGCCGCGCGCAGCCTCGGCATGACCTTCACCCAGACGCTGCGCATGATCGTGCTCCCGCAGGCCACGCGCACCGTGCTCCCGCCGCTGAGCAGCATCTTCATCGCGCTGACGAAGAACTCCGCGATCGCCGGCGCCTTCAGCTACGGCGAGCTGTTCAACGTCTCCAAGCTGCTCAACGACAAGGGCTACGCGATCGCCTGGATCTTCCTGTGGACCGCGCTCGCCTACCTCATCATCACCTTCGCCATCAGCGGGCTCTTCCGTCTGCTGGAGCGCCGGATGGGGGTGGCCCGATGAGCGGACGCGACATGGGGGTCCCCCCGGCCGAAGGCCGGCGGAGGAACAGCAAGACGGGGATGCCGCGCGCGGGCGGGGCGGAACGAAGCGAGGTAGTGGCATGAGTGGGGCCAGCGTTCTCTACGACGTACCGGGGCCGAAGGCGAAGGCACGCAACCGTGTCTACACCGTCGTCGGATCGCTCGCGGTACTGGCGCTGATCGCGTTCGTCGTCATGCGGCTCAGCGCCAAGGGCCAGCTGGAGCCCGAGGTCTGGAACATCTTCAACTACGCCGGTGTGCGGACCAGCATCCGCGACGGCGTGCTGACGACGCTTCAGGTCTTCGCGGTCGCGGCGGTGCTGTCGCTGGCGCTGGGTGTGCTGCTCGCGGTGGCCAGGCTGTCGGACCACAAGCCCGTCCGCTGGTTGGCGACCGGGTTCATCGAGCTCTTCCGCGCCGTACCGCTGCTGATCACGATCTACGCGCTGTGGGTCATCCTGCTCAGCAACCGCGAGGACCTCGGCCTGACCGGCAGCCAGCCGCAGTTCTGGGCGCTGGTCATCGGGCTGACGGTCTACAACGGCTCGGTGCAGGCCGAGGTGCTGCGGGCCGGCATCAACTCCGTACCGAAGGGTCAGCGCGAGGCCGCCTACGCCCTGGGCATGCGCAAGACCCAGGTCATGACGACGGTGCTGATCCCGCAGGCCGTCCGGGCGATGCTGCCGACCATCATCAGCCAGCTCGTGGTGACCCTGAAGGACACCTCCCTCGGCTACATCATCACGTTCGAGGAACTGCTCTTCACCGCCCGCCAGATGAGCACCAACATCATCGTCAACGGCAACGACACCTACGTCCCGGTCATCATCGTCACCGGCACCCTCTATGTGGCGATGTGCCTGGTGCTGTCCGCCCTCGCCAACTGGATCGAGCGGCGCGGCCGGCGGGCCAAGACCGGCATCGGCGTGGCCGCGGCCGCCGAGCCGGTGGCGGCCACCGACGCGATGGAGGTCGCCGACGCGGTGCCCGACGGCCCCGCGCCCCAGAAGGACTGACGGGCCGACGGGCCACCCGCGTGGCTCATAGGGGACCGTCCGGAGGCGGTGGCAACGGCGCCACCGCCTCCGTCACTTGACGCGAGCGGCTGCAGTGGGTTGCATACGCTGTGTGATCACGCACCGGGCTCCAACTGCCAGTTCCCGCATGTCCCGTACGTACCAGCGGTCCCGGGGAGCTGCGCTGTGGACCCGGTGATCGTCGTCGGGGCCGGCCCGGTGGGACTCTCGCTCGCCCTCGCGCTCGCCCGGATCGGCGTCCCCTCCGTCGTCCTGGACGAGACCGCGGGCCAGGAGGACACCCGCCCCGCCCGCACGGCCGTGCTCCGTCCGGAGACCGCGGCCTTCGTCGGCCGGCTCGGCTGCGCCGACACCCTGGAGAGCACCGGCACCCGCTGGGCGGCCTGGCGCATCATGCGCCGCCGGCGCCTGGTCGAACGGGTCGCGTTCGCCGCGCGCACCCCGGACGACGCGGCCGGCCCCGCTCCCACCTCCCCCGTGCACCTCCCCCAGCACGCGCTCACCCGTGCCCTGCGCGCCGCGCTGGCCCACGAGAAGCTCGCCGAGATCGTCACCGACAGCCGGCTCGTCGACGTCGAGCAGGACGAGCACGGCGTGAGCGCACACACCCGTGGCACCAACGGGACGTGGTGGCGCGGGAGTTACCTCGTCGGCTGCGACGGCCCGCGGTCGACGGTCCGCAAGCTGCTGGACATCCGCTTCCCGGGCCGTACGGCCGTCGAACGGCATGCGGTGGCCGCGCTGCGCTGCGAGCTCCCCTGGCCCGGCGAGGCGCTGCTGCACCGCTCGCCGCCCCGGCACGGCGGCGGGCCGGGCCCGGAGGTCTCGGCCCGCCCGCTGGCCGACGGCGTCTGGCGGCTGGACTGGCTGCTGCCGCCGGGGCGCGAACTGGTCACGCCGGACGCCCTGGTCGCCCGGATCCGCGACTCCCTGGCCGGCTGGACCACCGAGTCCCCGGCACAGCCCGGCGCCGCGGTCGGCCCGGAGGAGGACGGGACGCGGGGGCACGGCCGCACCGGGCTCGTCCCGCCGTACGAGCTCCTGGACACCGGCGTGCACACCGTCCACCACCGGCTGGCCCGCTGCTGGCGGCAGGGCCGGGCCTTCCTCGCCGGGGACGCCGCACATCTGCTGGGCGCGCTCGGCACCCAAGGCCTGGACGAGGGGCTGCGGGACGCCGAGAACCTCGCCTGGAAGCTCGGCCTCGCCTGGCACCACGGCGCCTCCGAGCTGCTGCTCGACAGCTACCAGGCCGAGCGCCGGGGCGCGGTCGCGGCCCGGTTGCGCGCCGCCGACCAGGCGCTGCCGCTGTTGCGGGACGGCCGGTCGGCCCGCTGGCGCACGGTCCTGCCGGGCGCGGCGCGCGGCCGCAGCACCCTGCTGACCGACGGCCATCTGGGCCGCGGCCCGCTGGGCGCACCGCCGGTCTACACCCGCACCCCGCTGGCACCGCCCGTCGAGCACACCGACGGCCCTCTGGTCGAGACCCTCCCCGGGGCGCCGGTCGCGGATGTCGCGGTGACCGCGTCCGACGGCTCGGTGGTCAGGCTGCGCGACCGCCTCGGCGGCGGCCTGCTGGTGGTGCTGGTGGCACCCGGCACCACCGTCTGGGACCGCCGGCACTGGCAGTCGGCGGGCCTGATGCCCCGCCTGACCAGCGCGGCCGCCGGCCTGCCGATGCCCGCCGAGGTCCTGGTCACCGAGTCCTACCCGGGCGCCGCCGCCCACACCGTCCTGCTCGTACGCCCGGACGGCCATCTGGTCACCGCGCTGGCCGGCGTGCGCCCGGCGGAGCTGACCGCGTGCGCGGAGGCGGTACGGGGCGGGGCTCATGGGCACGGGCCGGGTGCGGGTCGCCGGGCCCGGCCGGCCGGGGCGCCGGAGGGGGCGGGGCCGTCACAGGGGTCACAGGTGTCTCAGGGGGAGCCTTCTGCTGTTGACCCTGTGGGATCCTCCATGCTTCACTCCGAGAGTGACTGATCACAGCTCGCGATTCTGGCGGAGGGTCCATCTGGACCTGGTCCGCTATGCGGGCTGCATGTGTCGTCCGTCCTGCTGATCCGCAGCTCCTCTTCCACGCGGCAGCCCGCCTCCGCCCGGCAGCCGCGCCTCTTCGCGATCATCACCCAGGACGGTTTCCGTGCCCGACGTACGCACCTCCGCGCACCCGCCTGCCGCCGCCGACGGCGGCGGGCCCAGCGCCTCCGAACTCCTCGACTTCGTCCGCCGCACCGCCGCGGACGCGGCGCTCGTCGCCGCCCTCCCGCTCGACCCCGAAGGCCGCACCTGGATCCGGCTGAACGGGCCGGGCGGAGCCGAGGCCTGGCTCATCGGCTGGCCGCCGGGCACCGGCACCGGCTGGCACGACCACGGCGGCTCACGCGGCGCCTTCGCGACGGCCACCGGCGAGCTGACCGAGCAGTCGCTCGCCGCCCAACTGCCCACCGAGGGCTGGAAGACCCTGGAACTCACCGAGGGCGTGGACCGGGAGCGCAGGCTCGGCGACGGCCGGGGCCGGGCGTTCGGCCCGCACCACGTCCATCAGGTGCTCAACCTCTCCCACGACACCCACGCGGTGTCGGTGCACGCCTACTACCCGCCGCTGCCGCTGATGCGCCGCTACAGCCGCACCGGCCAGGTGCTGCGCCTCGAAGAGGTCGAGCGCCCGGAGGAGTGGGCATGAGCGAGCGCAGCGAGCGATACGGGGGCGCGCCGCGCGCGGGCGCGCCCGAGCACGGGGACGCGACCCCGTACGGGGAGGTGGCTGCATGAGTGCCGTCGACGAGCTGCTGGCCCGCGCCCGGCGCGAGCTGGGCCGACGGGCGGAGCCCCGGGAAGCCGCCGCCGTCCAGGAAGCCGGCGGTCTTCTGGTGGACATCCGGTACGCCGAGCTGCGGGAGCGTGACGGCACCATCCCCGGCGCCCTGATCGTGGAACGCAACGAACTCGAATGGCGCCTGGACCCCACCGGCGAACACCGGGCCCCGCAGGCCACCCACCACGACCTGCCGGTCATCGTCATCTGCAACGAGGGCTACGCGTCCACGCTCGCCGCCCTCTCCCTCCGCCAACTGGGCCTGCATCGGGCAACCGACCTGACGGGCGGCTTCCAGGCCTGGCGAGGAGCGGGATTGCCGGTCCGGGGCTGACCTGGCGGTTGGCGATGCGGGGCTGGCGGTGCGGGGCTGGCCTGGCGGGATTGGCGGTGCGGGGCTGACTTGGCGGGGTTGCTGGTCCGGGACTGACCTGGCGGGGTTGCCGGTCCGGGGCTGACCTGGTGGGGCTGGCCTCGCGGGGCTGACCTGGCGGGGTTGCCGGTCCGGGGCTGTCCTGGTGGGGCTGGCCTCGCGGGGCCGGCTTGCGCCCCGTTCCCCTCCCCGTCGTCCCCGGTGGCATGGCTGTCGGACCGCCTGGTGCCGGGCTGCGGCGCCCGGCTGCCCGGCTGCCCGGCTGCCCGGCTGCCCGGCTGCCCGGTCGAGCGTCGGCCGTCCGGCGTCCGACGTCCGGCCGCTCAGTCAGTCGTCCGGCGTCCGGCCGCCCGGTCAGTCGTCCGGCAGGTGGTACTCCAGCAGTTCCGGATCCTCGCCTTCCTCCTCCAGGGCCCGTTTGACGACGCGGAGGGCGAGGCCCTCCGGGTAGCCCTTGCGGGCCAGCATTCCGGCCAGGCGGCGGAGGCGCTTCTCGCGGTCCAGCCCCCTGGTGGCGCGCAGCTTGCGGTCGACCAACTCGCGGGCGGTGGACTCCTCCTGTTCGGAGTCGAGGCGGCCGACGGCCACATCGATCAGGGCGGAGTCCACCCCCTTGGTGCGCAGTTCGCGGGCCAGGGCGCGCCGGGCCAGGCCGCGCCCGTGGTGGCGGGACTCCACCCAGGCGTCGGCGAAGGCCGCATCGTCGATCAGCCCGACGTCCTCGAAACGGGACAGCACCTCTTCTGCCGCCTCGTCGGGGATGCCCCGCCGGCGCAGGGCGTCCGCCAGCTGCTTGCGCGTACGCGGATTCCCGGTGAGCAGGCGCAGGCAGATGGCCCGCGCCTGCTCCTCGGGCGTACGCGGTGGTCCCGGCTCGGCCCTCGACGAGGCGGAACCACCGCTGTTCTCATGGCCATCACGGCCCCTGCGGCCGCTACGGGTCTCGGCGTCACCGGCAGCGCGGGCGGTCCCCTCCTCGCTGTCCGGCCATTCCGTTCGCCGTGTCATGGCGGACTAGCTCTTGGCCGCGGCGGCCTTGGAAGCCTTGGCGCCCTTGGCCGCCGGCGCCGGGGCCGCGTCGGCCGGCTCGGCGGCCGCGCCCGCGGCGTCCGCGCCGGGCTCCGCCGCCGGGTCCTGCGGCTTGACGCCGATACCGAGCTTCTCCTTGATCTTCTTCTCGATCTCGTTGGCGAGATCCGGATTGTCCTTGAGGAAGTTGCGGGCGTTCTCCTTGCCCTGGCCGAGCTGGTCGCCTTCGTAGGTGTACCAAGCGCCGGACTTGCGGATGAAGCCGTGCTCCACGCCCATGTCGATCAGGCCGCCCTCACGGCTGATGCCCTGACCGTAGAGGATGTCGAACTCGGCCTGCTTGAACGGCGGGGAGACCTTGTTCTTGACGACCTTGACGCGGGTGCGGTTGCCGACCGCTTCCGTGCCGTCCTTGAGGGTCTCGATGCGGCGGATGTCGAGACGCACCGAGGCGTAGAACTTCAGCGCGCGGCCACCGGTCGTGGTCTCCGGCGAGCCGAACATCACGCCGATCTTCTCGCGGAGCTGGTTGATGAAGATCGCGGTGGTCTTGGACTGGTTGAGCGCGCTGGTGATCTTGCGGAGGGCCTGGCTCATCAGCCGGGCCTGGAGGCCGACGTGGGAGTCGCCCATCTCGCCCTCGATCTCGGCCCGCGGCACCAGGGCGGCGACGGAGTCGATCACGATGAGGTCGAGTGCGCCGGAGCGGACCAGCATGTCCGTGATCTCCAGGGCCTGCTCGCCGTTGTCCGGCTGGGACAGGATCAGGGCGTCGGTGTCCACACCGAGCTTCTTGGCGTACTCCGGGTCGAGGGCGTGCTCGGCGTCGATGAACGCGACGGAGCCGCCGGCCCTCTGCGCGTTCGCGACGGCGTGCAGGGTCAGGGTCGTCTTACCGGAGGATTCCGGACCGTAGACCTCGATGACGCGGCCGCGGGGGAGGCCGCCGACGCCGAGCGCGACGTCGAGGGCGGTGGAGCCGGTGGGGATGACCTCGATGGGCTCCTTCGACCGCTCCCCCATGCGCATCACGGCGCCCTTGCCGAATTGCCGTTCAATCTGTGCGAGCGCGGCGTCCAGCGCCTTCTCGCGGTCAGTGCCTGCCATGGGTTCCACCCGATTTGCTTGAGTCGATCGCTTCACGTCCATGACGCTAACGCCTGCCACTGACAATGCGCCCGGACCCGGCTCCAGCCTGTGGATAACTCCGCGAAATCCCCGGAATCACGGGCCGGCCACCCCATAAGAATGGATGTTCGATTTTACTGTCAAGCGGCCCGCGCGGGGCCCCCGCTCCCCGGGCTGCCCTGCCTGGACCCGTTGGCACGGCGGTCGCTCGTTCCCCCTACCGTCGCCTGATCACCGCCCGCCCCGTGGTCAGGTCCACCCCGGTGGCGTGTGGCGGTGCACCGGCCTCACCGTCGTGACGTACCAACCGCTCCGTGCGGCGCTGCTCGATCTCCACCCGCTTGTTCGGGTTCAGGGCGGCGGCCAGCTCGTCGGCGACGGCCGCCCCCGCTCCGCTGCCGCCCCCGCCCGTCGTCAGTGTGCACACGAGTCGCCGCAGCCACCTGGGACGGCCGGTGCGCAGCACCAGGCGCCGGGCCACGGAAAGCACCAGCGGCACGACGATCACGGACGCCATCACCAGGCAGACGACCAACATGAGGATCATGCCGGCACAACGCCCGGCCCGCCCGGCCCAGTTCCCCGACTGAGCGCAACAGCGCCGCAGCCGGCGGCCGGAAGTGCGCCGCGAACTCAAGCGGGGTGGGGTCAGCTCTGGGCGGTGGGCCGGACGACGATCTCGTTCACGTCGACGGTCGCAGGCTGCTCGACGGCGAACGCGACGGCTCGGGCGATCGCCTCGGGCGGGATCGCGATCCGGTCCCGCATCTTTGTGATCTCTGCTCGGACCTGCGGATTCGTCGATGCCTCGGCGAAGGCGGTCCCTACCGCGCCGGGCGAGACGGTGGTCACCCGCAGGGCGTCACCGGCTTCCTGGCGCAGGCCTTCGCAGATGGCGCGGACCGCGAACTTCGTACCGGCGTAGACCGCCATGGTCGGCACGATGCGCAGGGCGGCCGTGGAGGCGATGGTGACGAAGTGGCCCGTGCCCTGGGCCCGGAAGACCGGCAACGCGGCGCCGATTCCGTGCAGCACACCCTTGATGTTGACGTCGACCATCCGGTCCCACTCGTCGACCCGCAGATCGTCCAGAGGCGAGATCGTGCCGACCCCCGCGTTGCCGACCAGCACGTCGAGCCGACCGAATCGCTCGCCGGCGAGTGCGACCAGGGCGTGCAGGTCGTCCCGCCGCGTCACGTCCGTGCGGATCTGCACGGCCGCGCCCCCCGACTTCTCGATCCGCGCCACCAGCTCCGCGAGGCGCTCGGAGCGGCGTGCGCCCAGGACGAGCCGCGCGCCCCGCTCGGCAAGCAGCAGCGCGGTCGCCTCGCCGATGCCGCTGCCGGCTCCCGTGATCGCCACGACCTTGCCCTCGATTCCCGACACGATGTCCGCCTCTTCCCTCTGAAATACCGGTTGCCGGTGACCTCCAGAGGTCACCGGTGAGCGCTGAACCCCCACTCGGGATCCAGTGTGCGAGGGCTTTAACCTGGTATCCAGAATGTGTTTATTCTGGAACCAGAGGTGCCATCCACCGTGCAGACGCAGCCGAATCAGCGCCGTGAGCTGGGCGCTTTCCTTCGCAGCCGCAGAGAGCGGATCACCCCTGACCAGGTCGGACTGCCACAGACCGGCCGACGGCGGACCCCGGGCCTGCGCCGGGAAGAACTCGCGCTGCTCGCCGGGATCAGCGCCACCTGGTACACGTACCTCGAGCAGGGCCGCGACATCCGCGCCTCGGACCAGGTGCTCGACGCCCTCGCCTCGGCGCTGCAGCTCGACCGGTACGAGCGCGGTCATCTCTTTCAGCTCGCCGGTCACGCGGCCGCGGCCGAGACCGAGGAACCCGAGCCGCTCGCCGCCGAGGTGGCGGCCGTCCCGCTCCTGCTCCAGCCGCATCCGGCGTACATCATCGGCGGCAACTACGACGTGCTCAGCCGCAACCAGGCGGCCGACGAGCTGTTCCCGCACCTCACCGCGGCGGCGGACCGGCCGGCGAACTTCGCCCGCTGGGTGTTCCTCGAACCCGCCGCCCGGGACGTTCTGGTCGACTGGGAGAGCGAGGCACGCGGCCTGCTCGCCCGGCTGAGGACACTGGCCGGACGCCACCCGGACGACCCCCGGTACTCCCGGCTGATCGACGAGCTGAAGGCGGGCAGCCCGGAAGTGCGTGCCTGGTGGCCGCAGTACGACGTGCAGGCCCGACACGGCGGACGGAAGCGGCTGCGGCGCCCGGGACGCGGGGTGGTCGACTTCGCCTACACCGCCTTCCACCTGGCCGAACAGCCTGAACAGACACTGGTGGTCTACTCCGACGACCGGGACTCGGCCGCTTGAGCCGCACACGGCCCACCGGCGAAATCCCCGTGGCACGCAGTGCTGGTGTGCCAGGGTGAGGCGTGGGGGAAGTCGCGGGTGCGCACCCGCATCCGGCCCCGAGGACGTCTGAGGAGCGGTGACGGTGGCGATGCGGGCGGTTCCCCTGGTGGGCGGGCCGGTGGAGGTGCGCGGTGCGCTGGATCTGGAGAGTACGCAGGCGGGGGTGATGCCGCGCCGGCTGCCGGCGTGGACCAAGGAGCAGTATCAGGACCCGTCGGTCTACGGGGTGACCCTGATGCCCTCGGGGGTGCGGCTGGTGTTCCGCACCGATGCGCGGGAGCTCGAGTTCGAGGTGCTGACCTCCACAGGTCAGCTCGACACCGAACCCGGGCCCCGCCCGACGGGGATGCTGGAACTGGTGGTGGACGGCGCCCCGGCGGGGCGACAGCAGGCGCCGGTGGGCAATGTGCTGCGGATGGCGGGCCCGGGAGCCGCGCAGCGCCTGGTCCCGGGCAAGCCGGGGACCGTACGGTTCGCCGGGTTGCCGGCCGGCATGAAGAACGTCGAGCTGTGGCTGCCGCAGCAGACCCCCACGGAACTGGTGGCGCTGCGCGCCGACGGCGAGGTGCTGGCACCGCTGCCGGACGGGCGGCGCCGCTGGGTGCACCACGGCAGCTCCATCAGCCACTGCCTCGAGGCCGACGGACCGACCGGCACCTGGCCGGTGGTGGCGGCCGCGCTCGGAGGAGTGGAGGTGATCAACCTCAGCCAGGCGGGCAACGGGATGCTGGACCCGTATGTCGCCCGGACGATCCGCGACATGCCCGCCGACCTGATCAGCCTCAAGGTGGGCATCAACATCGTGGGCCAGGCCGCCTTCCGGCTGCGGACGTTCGGCCCGGCGGTGCACGGATTCCTGGACACGATCCGGGAGGGGCACCCGGACACCCCGCTGCTGGTGATGTCCCCGGTGAGCTGTCCGGCTCTGGAGGAGTCCCCCGGCCCGACCGCGACGGGCCCGGACGGGAGGATCACAGCCCTGGGCGACCCGGCCGATGTGGCCCGTGGGGCCTTGTCGCTGACGGTGGTCCGCACCGAGCTGGCCCGGATCGTGGCGGCTCGACAGGCCCGCGATCCCCACCTCCACCACCTCGACGGACGCGAGCTGCTCGGCCCCGACGAGGCGGACGACCTGACCGACGGCCTCCACCCCCATGCCGCCGCGTACCGCCGGATGGGCAAGCGCTTCGCCGCCCGCGCCTTCGCGGACGGCGGCCCCTTCCGGCAGTCCTGAACAACCCGTGGGAGCCGCTCCCGGTTCGGGGACTCGCGGCCCACGGTGGTGTGCCGGGCGGCGCCATAGGGGGATCCGGTCGGTCGGACGCGGTGCGGTGGAGCACGCCCGGATTCCCGGACCCCTAGCGTGGGACCGTGAGGCTGGACGACGATCTGGACCGGCTGAGCCGGGAGGAACTGGCCGCCGAGGTGCGGCGGTTGCGTACGGGCATCCGTGCGCACCGGGACAGCTCGGGGCATGACCTGTGCTGGCACCACCCCCGGCTGTGGGGCCTGCTGCCGGAGGGCGTGGAGCCGGAGGTGGCGGTGCCGCCGTGGCCGCGCTTCCTGCGCGGCTGCGTCCGCTACCGGGAGTCCTTGGACAGCCAGCTGCCGAACGCCCCCCGCCACGACCGGGAGTACGACGGGTAGGGCGCCGGCCCGCGCACGCCCTCCGCCATCAGGAGGGCGGCCTCAGCGACCGCTCCGGCCGTCCTGACCCCCCTCGGCCGGGGTGGTCTCCGCGTCACCCGGGGCGGCGGCCGTCGCCGGGGCCTCCTGCGAGGACGAGGGCGTTGCGTCCTGCGGGGTGCGGCGGATGCGGGCGAGGAGGCGGGCGCCGCGCCTGCGGCGGACTCTGCCGTGGACCCGCAGGTCGTCGGGGACGTCGTAGCGCTTGACGTAGGCGCCGAGGAAGGCCTGCAGGGTCGCCGTCGCCGGGATGGCGATGAGCGCGCCCACCGCGCCCATCAGGGCCGTACCGGCGACGACCGATCCGAAGGCGACGGCGGGATGGATGTCCACCGTCTTGGCGGTGATCCTCGGCTGCAGGAGGTAGTTCTCGAACTGCTGGTAGATCACGACGAAGCCGAAGACCCACAGGGCGTGCCAGGGATCGACGGTGAACGCGATCAGGATGGGCAGCGCGCCCGCCAGATACGTGCCTATGGTCGGTATGAACTGGGAGACCAGGCCCACCCACATGCCCAGGGCGGGGGCGTACGGGACGCCCATCAGCTCCAGCAGGACGTAGTGCGCGACGCCGGATATCAGCGCCATCAGACCGCGGGAGTAGAGGTAGCCGCCGGTCTTGGCCACGGCGATCTCCCAGGCGCGCAGCACCTCCGTCTGGCGGCGGGGCGGCAGCACCGAGCACAGGGCACGCCGCAGCCGGGGGCCGTCGGCGGCGAAGTAGAACGAGAACAGGGCCACCGTCAGGAGGTTGAACAGGCTTCCCAGCACCGTCGCGGAGACGGCCAGCACGTTGTTGGCGCTGTCCTGGACGTACTTCTGCAGCCAGTCGGACCGCAGCAGGTTGTTCTGCACCTCGACCCGCGACAGGTGGGTGTGCATGGTGCTGTTGATCCAGCTGATGACGGAGTCCAGATACTGCGGGAACTCCTCCACCATCGTGGCTATCTGGCCGGCGAGCATGGAGCCCAGGAGCGCGAAGAAGCCGGCCGCGGCGACGAGGATGCCCAGGAACACCAGCCCGGTCGCCAGCCCGCGCCGCATGCCGCGGGCCGCCATCCAGTCGACGGCCGGCTCGACGGCCAGCGCGAGGAAGAACGCGATCAGCACGTTCAGCAGCAGCGTGATCAGCTGGTGGAATCCCCAGATGGCGAGCTGGTAGCACCCCACGAGGGCGAGTGCGAGCACCATGGCGCGCGGCAGCCAGCGCGGCATCCGCGCATCGGGCCGCGACGCCTCGGGCGGGTCCGCACGCCGGTCCTCGGGCCGTGGAACGTCGTTGCTGGTGATCTCATCAGACACGGGCACGCAGCCAAGTGTCGCGTACGGCGCCGACAATCCCGGTTCTGGGCCGTGGCCGCGTCCGCGATGCCCGGCCTTCGGGGCTTTCCGGGCTTTCCCACCAGCTCGGCGGGGCGAGGCACCGGTGACGGCGGTGGTGGTGCGTGTTTCGGCGCCCGGCGACGAGGCCCCGGCGGGGCGGGCGGCGAGGCCGGAGCCCGGCCCGTCCGCTCAGCGCTTGTCGTGCGGTACGTCCATCACCGAGCAGACCACCCGCCACACCTCTTTGGCGCTCCAGCCCGCGTCCAGCGCCTCGTGGACGGTTCGGCCGCCGAGGCCGGACATCACATGATCGCGCGCGAAGGAGTCGGCGTAGCCCGCGCCGAAGTGATCCGCCATCCGCTGCCAGAAGACCGTCAACCGCATGCCTCCAGTATCCCGCCCTGGGAGGGCAGCGGTGCCCGAGCCGGTGCCACCGGGGGGTTTCGGCCCTACCGTCGGGCCATGGCCGAAAACGAAAGCCCCACCTCGACCCCTCTGGCGCGCGCCGAGCGCTTCGTCTGGCTGACCGCCCGGGTGCTGGAGCAGCGGCTCTTCGAGTACCACTTCCTCGGCGGCGGGGCGGACCCGGTCGAGACCGCGCTCGCCGCGTACCGCAACGACGACGACGGCTTCGGCCACGCCCTGGAGCCCGATCTGCGCGGCCCCGTCAGCCAACCGCTGCACACCGCGCACGCCCTGAAGGTCCTCGATCAGATCGGGCGCTGCGACGGCCGCCAGGTGGAGCGGATCTGCCGCTATCTGACGAAGATCTCGACGCCGCAGGGCGCGCTGCCGGCGCTGGACCCCTCGCTGCGGGGCTATCCGGCCGCGCCGTGGATCCCGGTGGTCGACGATCCGCCGAGCGCGCTGCTGGCCACCGGGCCCGTGGTGGGGACGCTGCACCGCAACGAGGTGTGGCACGCCTGGCTGTTCCGGGCCACGGACTACTGCTGGGCGGCGGTGGAGTCCCTGAAGGAGACCCATCCGTACGAGGCGGAGGCGGCGGTGGCCTTCCTGGACGGTGCCCCGGACCGGCCGCGGGCCGCCGCGGCGGCCGAGCGGCTGGGCCGGCTCGTACGGGAGCAGGGCCTGGTGCTGCTGGACCCCGAGCGCGCCGCGGACGTCCCGGTGGCGCAGGGGTACGCCCCCGGGGAGCACCACCTGGCGTACGACTTCGCGGCGGCGCCCGGCTCGCTGGCCCGCGGCTGGTTCACCGACGCGGAGATGGACCGGGCCCTGGACCACCTCGCCGGCCTCCAGCAGGAGGACGGCGGCTGGCCGGTCAACTGGCGGGTGTGGGCTCCGGGGACGGCGCTGGAGGGCCGCCCGATGGTGACGCTCAGGGCGCTGCTGACCCTGCGGGCCTACGGGCGGCCCCTCGGCTGAGCGCCCACCCGTAGGTGCCGGGCCGTCGGTGGTGGCCGCCGGGCACCGGCCCGCCCCCGGCAAGCCCCGCCGCGCTCACCCGGTCAGTGCCCTTACCCCGGCGGTGACGACCACGGCGACGGCGACGACCAGCAGGAACGGCGCTCGAAGGACGAGCGCGACGGCCGCGGCGGCCACGCCCGCGGCCTTGGCGTCGAGCATCAGGTACCGGCCGTCGCTGAAGGTCTGCTGGGCCGTGAGCGCGGCCAGCAGGGCCACCGGCAGCAGTGCGGCCAGCCGCTTGACGAGGGGGCGCTCCAGTACGCCGGCCGGCGCCGACAGGCCGAGGTACTTGACCAGGTAGCAGCCGACGGCGGTGAGGGCGATCGCGATCCAGACGCTCATGCCCGGTCCTCCTCGGTGGTGGTGTCGCCGGCCGCGCCGCCGTTGTGGCGCGCGGCGGTGCCGGCCCGGCCGGCGCCCGGCCCCCGCGCCGCGCTCGCCCGCTCGCGGCGCCCCTGCACGGCGAGGACGGCGGGTGCGGCCAGCGCCGCGAGCAGGACCGGGACGCCGGTGGGCAGCAGCGGCAGCGTCACCATGAGCACCACCACGGCCAGCCCGGCCGCGGCCCGCTCGACGGCGGTCTTGAGCATCGGTGCGAGGAGCGCCAGGAAGACCGCGGGGCCGGCCGCGTCCAGGCCCCAGGCGTCGGTGTCGCCGAGCGCCTCGGCGCCCAGCGCGCCGGCGAAGGTGGTGAGGTTCCACAGGGCGTAGAGGCTCAGCCCGGTGACGGTGAAGCCCAGCCGGGCGCTGCGGCGGTCGGGCTGGGCCAGGCTGACGGCGGAGGTCTCGTCGATGACCCAGTGGGCGGCGAAGGGTCTGACGCCTGCCCGGTAGCCGAGGACGGTGGACAGCCGCAGACCGTAGAACGCGTTGCGGGTCCCCAGGAAGAAGGCGCCGGCCGCCGCGGTGAACGGGTTCCCGCCCGCGGCGAGCGCGCCCACGAGGGCGAACTGCGAGGCGCCGGTGAACACCAGCAGGCTGAGCGCACACGTCTGCAGCAGGCTGAGGCCGGCTCCGGCCGAGGTCACTCCGAAGGCGAATCCGGAGAGTCCGACGGCGATACCGACGCCGAGGGCGTCCCTGATGACGGCGGAGTCGGGCTTCGCGGTGGCCGCCGGTCCCGGCGGCTCGGTGGGGCCCGCGGGGCGTATCTCTGTCTTTTCTGGCACGCCTCGGACCTTAGGAGTACGCGCCCTCGGTGGTCTTGTACGTTCTTGCGGCCCGGGAGCGCACCTCGGGTCTGTCCTAGGGGGCAGACCTGGGGCCTGTCCGATGGGGCAGGGTCGGACCCGGCCATGACCCAACGGGACAGACCCTAGGCCGACCGCTCCCTGCGGTACGCGCCGGGCGGCACCCCGACGATGCGGGTGAAGTGCCGGTTCAGATGCGGCTGATCGCTGAAGCCGACCTCGACGGCGGTCTGCGCGGGGGTGCGGCCCGCCTCCAGGAGCCTGCGGGCCCGGCGCACCCGGGCATCGGTGAGCCAGGTGTGCGGGGGCATCCCGTACGCGCCTTTGAAGGCCCGCAGCAGCGCGAACGGGCTGGTGCCGAGCTCCTGCGCCAGCTGCTCCAGGGAGGGCGGGTCGGCCATCCGCTCCTCCAGGAGGGCTCGGGCCAGGTCGGCGGTCCGTGCGCCCGCGCTGCGTGGCGTACGGGCCGGGAGCGGGCCTCCGTAGCGGCGCAGCAGCCGGGCGACGGCGATCCGCAGCAGGCTGTCGGCGGCTAGCGCGTTGCCCGCCTCCGCGGCCCCGTGGACCTCGGTGATCATGCGGCCGAGGTGCGGGTCCTCGGCGGTGGTCCGGGTGAATCCGGCGGTGCCGCGCAGCGCCGTGGTCTCCTCGGCTATGTCGGCGACGACCTCGGGCGACGGGTAGAGGGTGGCGTAGGCCCAGCCCTCGGGCGCGCCGGCCCGCGCGGTGTGCGCGACCTCCGGGTTGATCATCACGATGCCGCCGTGGCCGGCCCGGACGGTGCCCTGCTGGAGCCCGACCTCCTCGATGCCGGAGGTGACCGCGCAGACGACGTAGCCGTCGTGGGCGTGGCGGGGGAAGGAGTGCCGGACGTAGCGGGCGCGCAGCAGGTCCAGGCCGGGCAGCCCGGCGTACCGCCAGTGGCGCGCCCACTCCCCGCGCGCCCGCGGCGTGGCGTTCGTGCCGGGGCCGCCGCCGGTTGCCGCGCCGTCCCCGCTGCCCGTGACCATGTCCCCATTCTGGAGGGCCGGGCGGGCTCCCGACCTGGGCGTCCACAGCGTGGACGGGTGTCGCGGGCCCCGTCGGGGGCGGCCGGCGGCCCGCGCGGGGACCGCGTTGTCAGTGGCGCGGTGCACGATGGGGGACATGGCCAAGGCAGCGCTCGACTCGTTCTCTCCCGCGACCCGTGGATGGTTCGCCGGGGCGTTCAGCGCGCCCACCGCCGCGCAGGAGGGTGCCTGGCGGGCGATCGGCGCGGGCTCGGACGTCCTGGTGGTGGCGCCGACGGGATCCGGCAAGACCCTCGCCGCCTTCCTCGCGTCGCTGGACGCGCTGGCGAGCGCTCCCCCGCCCGCCGAGCCGAAGAAGCGCTGCCGGGTGCTGTACGTCTCGCCGCTGAAGGCGCTGGCCGTGGACGTCGAGCGCAATCTGCGCAGTCCCCTGACGGGAATCCGGCAGGAGTCGGTCCGGCTCGGGCTGCCGGAGCCCGACATCAAGGTCGGCATCCGCTCGGGGGACACCCCGCCCGCGGAGCGCCGGTCGATCGCCAACCGCCCGCCGGACATCCTCATCACGACCCCCGAGTCGCTGTTCCTGATGCTGACGTCCTCGGCCCGGGAGGCGCTGGCGGGCGTCGAGACGGTGATCGTGGACGAGGTGCACGCGGTCGCCGGCACGAAGCGCGGCGCGCATCTCGCGCTGTCCCTGGAGCGGCTGGACGAGCTGCTCGACCGTCCCGCCCGCCGCATCGGGCTGTCGGCGACGGTGCGTCCGGTGGAGGAGGTGGCCCGCTATCTGTCCCCCCGGCGCCGGGTGGAGATCGTCCAGCCGCCGTCCGGGAAGCGCTTCGACCTGTCGGTGGTCGTCCCGGTGGAGGACATGGGCGAGCTGGGCGGCTCCCCGGTCCAGGAGGGCGACACGGGCGAGAAGCCCTCCATCTGGCCGCAGGTCGAGGAGCGGATCGCCGATCTCGTCCAGGCCCATCGCTCCACGATCGTCTTCGCCAACTCCCGCCGTCTGGCGGAGCGGTTGTGCAACCGCCTGAACGAGATCGCCTACGAGCGCGCCACTGGTGAGGCGCTGCCCGAACACCACTCCCCGGCGGAGCTGATGGCCGAGTCCGGTGCCGCCAAGGGGGCGCCGCCGCTGCTGGCCCGCGCGCACCACGGCTCGGTGTCCAAGGAGCAACGCGCCCAGGTGGAGGAGGACTTGAAGGCGGGCCGGCTGCCGGCCGTGGTCGCCACCTCCAGTCTGGAGCTGGGCATCGACATGGGCGCGGTCGATCTGGTCGTCCAGGTCGAGTCGCCGCCGTCGGTCGCCTCCGGGCTGCAGCGGGTCGGCCGGGCCGGGCATCAGGTCGGCGCGGTCTCGACGGGCATCGTCTTCCCCAAGTACCGCGGCGATCTGGTGCAGGCGGCCGTGGTGACCGAACGGATGCGCTCGGGCGCCATCGAGGCGCTGCGGGTGCCCGCCAATCCGCTGGACGTGCTCGCCCAGCAGCTCGTCGCCATGGCCGCGATGGACACCTGGGACGTCGAGGAGCTGCTGGCCGTCGTCCGGCGGGCCGCCCCCTTCGCGGCGCTCCCCGAGTCGGCGTTCACGGCCGTGCTGGACATGCTCGCCGGCCGCTATCCCTCCGACGCCTTCGCCGAGCTGCGGCCGCGCCTGGTGTGGGACCGCGTCGCGCAGACCGTCACGGGCCGTCCCGGGGCCCAGCGCCTGGCCGTCACCTCCGGCGGCACGATCCCCGACCGCGGCCTGTTCGGCGTGTTCCTCGCCGGCGACTCCGGCAAGGGCGGGCGGCGGGTGGGCGAGCTGGACGAGGAGATGGTCTACGAGTCCCGCGTCGGCGATGTCTTCACCCTCGGCACGACGTCCTGGCGCATCGAGGACATCACCCGCGACCGGGTGCTGGTCACCCCCGCCCCGGGAGTCCCCGGCCGGCTGCCGTTCTGGAAGGGCGACCAGCTGGGCCGCCCCCTGGAACTGGGCCGTGCGCTGGGCGCGTTCCTCAGGGAGATCGGCTCGCTCGGCCCGGAGGACGCCGGGGCCCGGCTGTCCGCCGCCGGGCTGGACGCCTGGGCGGTGTCCAATGTGCTGGGTTATCTCGCCGAGCAGAAGCAGGCCTGCGGCCATGTCCCCGACGACCGCACGATCGTCGTCGAGCGGTTCCGCGACGAGCTCGGCGATTGGCGGGTGGTCATCCACTCCCCCTTCGGCGCGCAGGTCCACGCCCCCTGGGCGCTGGCCCTCGGCGCCCGCCTCGCCGAGCGCTACGGCATGGACGCCCAGGTGATGCACGCCGACGACGGCATCGTGCTGCGGCTGCCGGACGCCGATCTGATGGGCCTGGACCTCCTCGACGGGGACGGCGGCTTCGACCCGTCGGCCGACCCGGGCCTGGTGGCCCGCGGCGCGGAGTACGACCCGGAGCAGTCCCCGGTGGGGGCCGCCGACGTCGCCTTCGACCACGGCGAGGTCGATCAGCTCGTCACCGACCAGGTGGGCGGGTCCGCGCTGTTCGCCGCCCGGTTCCGCGAATGCGCCGCCCGTGCCCTGCTGCTGCCGCGGCGCAGCCCCGGCAAGCGCACACCGCTGTGGCAGCAGCGTCAGCGCGCCGCCCAGCTGCTCCAGGTGGCCAGCGAGTTCGGGTCCTTCCCCATCGTGCTGGAAGCCGTCCGCGAATGCCTCCAGGACGTCTTCGACGTGCCGGGCCTGACGGAGCTGATGGGCGACATCGAGGCCCGCCGGGTCCGCCTGGTGGAGGTCACCACCCCCGAGCCGTCCCCCTTCGCCCGCTCGCTGCTGTTCGGCTATGTCGCGCAGTTCCTGTACGAGGGCGACTCCCCGCTCGCCGAGCGCCGCGCCGCCGCGCTGTCGCTGGATTCCCGGCTGCTCGCCGAGCTGCTGGGCCAGGCCGAGCTGCGCGAGCTGCTGGACGCGGAGGTGCTGGCCGAACTGGAGCGCGAGCTGCAGTGGCGGACGGAGGACCGGCGCGTCAAGGACGTCGAGGGCGTCGCCGACGTGCTGCGGCTGCTGGGTCCGCTGACGGACGCCGAACTGGCCGAGCGCGGCGCGGACCCGGCGTGGACCAGGGAACTGGCCGCCGCCCGCCGCGCCATCGCGGTGCGGATCGCCGGCGCCGACCACTGGGCCGCCGTCGAGGACGCCGGGCGGCTGCGCGACGCGTTGGGTACGGCGCTGCCGGTCGGCGTCCCGGAGTCGTTCACCGAACCGGTCAAGGACCCGCTCGGCGACCTGCTGTCCCGCTACGCCCGTACGCACGGCCCGTTCACCTCCGAGCAGGCGGCCGCCCGCTTCGGTCTCGGCACGGCCGTCACCGACGGCGCGCTGCACCGCCTCGCGGCCGCCGGCCGGGTCGTCCAGGGGGAGTTCCACCCCGCGGGCATCGGCCAGGAGTGGTGCGACGCGCAGGTGCTGCGCAGGCTGCGCCGCCGCTCGCTGGCCGCGCTGCGCGAGGAGCTGGAACCGGTGCCGCCCGCCGCGCTCGCCGCCTTCCTCCCCCAGTGGCAGCACGTCGGCGCCCCCCGACCGGCGCCGCCCGCCGGGCATCCGGCGCCGCCCGCCGGCGCGTCGTACGGCCTGCGCGGTATCGACGGCCTGGTGCGCGCCATCGAGCAACTGCAGGGCGCGCCGGTTCCGGCCTCCGCCCTGGAGAAGCTGGTGCTGCCGTCCCGCGTCGGCGGCTACACCCCCGCCCTGCTGGACGAACTCACCGCCACCGGCGAGGTGTTGTGGGCCGGCGCCGGTGCGCTCCCCGGCAAGGACGGCTGGCTCTCCCTCCATCTCGCCGACTCCGCCCCGCTGCTGCTCCCGCCGCCCCTCCCGCTGGAACTGACCGCCCTGCACGAGTCGTTGCTCGCCGCCCTCGCCCCGGGGTACGGCCTGTTCTTCCGCCAGCTCGCCGACCAGGTCCGGGCCACCACTCACCCCGATGCCACCGACCCCCAACTGGCCGACGCCCTGTGGGAGCTGGCCTGGTCGGGCCGGCTGACCAACGACACCCTCGCCCCGATGCGCGCCCTGCTGGGCTCGGGCCGCACGGCCGGCTCGACCGCCCACCGCGCCCGGCGGGCCGTCCCCCGCGGCAGATACGGGTCGCTGACCGCGGCGGCGGGCCGCGGCCGCCCCACCGCCTCCCGCTCCGGCCCGCCGACCGTGGGCGGCCGCTGGTCGCTGCTGCCCGCCCCCGAGGCGGACGCCACCCACCGCGCCCACGCCCTGGCGCGTACGCTCCTGGACCGGCACGGCATCGTCACCCGCGGGGCGGTGGCCGCCGAGGGGGTGGAGGGCGGCTTCTCCGCGGCGTATCGCGTGCTGGCCGCGTTCGAGGAGTCCGGTCAGGCCCGTCGCGGCTATGTCGTCGAAGGGCTGGGCGCCGCCCAGTTCGCGATGGACGGCGCGGTGGACCGGCTGCGGGCGGTGAGCAACCAGCGGGAGCGCGCGGGCGATGTCGAGGATGCGCTGCCGGTCAGCGGCCGCGGGCGGCCGGGAGGCGGCCCGCGGCGCGCCGTCGTCCTGGCCGCCGCCGATCCGGCCAACGCCTACGGTGCCGCCCTGCCCTGGCCCGACCCGCCGGAGGGCTCCACCCACAAGCCCGGCCGCAAGGCGGGCTCCCTGGTCGTCCTGGTCGACGGTGAGCTGACGCTCTACATGGAGCGCGGCGGCAAGACCCTGCTCCTCTGGCCGCTCGGCCATGACCCGGCCCGGGCGTCCACCGACCCCCGTCTCACGCTGGCGGTCGAGGCGCTCACGGACGCCGCCCGGGCCGGTGCGGTGGGCACCCTCACGACCGAACGCATCAACGGCACCGCGGCGCTCACCTCCCCCTTCGCCACCACCCTGGAGTCGGCCGGCTTCCATCCGACCCCCCGGGGGCTGCGACTGCGGGGCTGACGACGTCGGCCGGCCGCCCGGTCGCCGCCGGGCCGCCCGCGCCGCCGGGCCGCCCGGCGCCGCCGACTCCCGGCATGATGGTGGCATGCCCGAAGGCGACACCGTCTGGCGCTTGGCTCAGCGGCTCCACGAAGCGCTGGCCGGCCGTCCGCTGACCCGGTGCGACCTGCGCGTTCCACGGCTCGCGACGGTGGACCTCACCGGCCGCGAGGTGCTGGCGGTGGTCTCCCGCGGCAAGCACCTCCTCACCCGTTTCGGGGGCGGCCTGACCCTGCACTCCCATCTGCGGATGGACGGCGCCTGGAAGATCTACGGCCCCGACGAGCGCTGGCGCGGCGGCCCGGCCCACCAGATCAGGGCGATCCTGGGCACCGCGGAGCACACCGCCGTCGGCTACCGCCTCCCCGTCCTCGATCTGCTGCCCACCGCCGAGGAGCCCCGGGTCGTCGGCCATCTGGGGCCCGACCTCCTCGGCCCCGACTGGGACCCCGCCGAGGCCCTGCGCCGACTGCTCGCCGCCCCGGAGCGGCCACTCGGCGAGGCCCTGCTCGACCAGCGCAATCTCGCCGGGATCGGCAATGTCTACAAGTCCGAGCTGTGCTTCGTCCTGCGGGCCTCCCCCTGGCTCCCCATCGGCGAGCTGCCCGCCCCGGAGCGGGCGCCCGCGCTCGCCAGGAAGCTCCTGGAGGCCAACAGACGGCGCCCGGCCCGCACCACCACCCCCAGCGCGCGCCCCGACCGCCGGTTGTGGGTCTACGGCCGGGCCGGCCGCCCCTGCCTGCGCTGCGGTACGGCCGTGCGCACCACCGGCCAGGAACCCGCCGCGGAAGAACGCGTCACCTACTGGTGCCCCGCCTGCCAGCCGGCCCCGCCGGGCGGCGGCCAGCCCGCCTCCGCCCCCTGACCCACATTCCCGCCCCCACTAATTGACGCCCCGTCAGATTCCTCCCTACCCTCGCATCATGCCCCTCACCGCGTACGACCTCACGGGCCGCACCGCGATCGTCACCGGCGCGGCAAGAGGCATCGGCCGGGCCACCGCCGCCCTCCTCGCCGAGGCCGGTGCCACCGTCCACTGCGCGGACCTCGACGAGCCGGGCGTCCGGGCGACCGCCGCGGCCCTCACCGCCGCCGGCGGCACCGCGCACCCGCACCCCCTCGACGTCACCCGCCGCGACCAGGTCGCCGCCGTGGTCGCCGCCGCCCGCGAGACCACCGGCCGCCTCGACGTGATGGCGAACATCGCCGGGATCATGCACTCCTCCCCCGTGCTGGAGACCGCCGAAGAGGATCTGGACCGGGTCTGGGACACCAACTTCAAGGGCGTGCTGTACGGCTGCCAGGAGGCGGCCCGCGCCATGATCGCCACCGCCACCCGGGGGTCCATCGTCACCATGGCCTCCGGCGCGATCGACACCGGCGCACCCGGCCTGCTCTGCTACGGCGCCGCCAAGGCCGCCGTCGTACAGCTCACCAGGACCCTGGCCGCCGAGGTCGGCCGGCACGGCATCCGCGTCAACGCCGTCGCCCCTGGCTGGATACGCACGGCGATGACCGACCGCCACGACGCCGAGGCCCAGCGGCAGGCGGAGCGGCCGATGATCCGGATGTCACCACTGGGGCGCGTGGGCGAACCCGAGGACGTCGCGCACGCCGTGCTCCATCTGGTCAGCGACGCCTCGTCCTTCACGACCGGCCAGATCCTCCGCCCGAACGGCGGCGTCGCGATGCCCTGGTGAACACCGCCCGGACCCCGCGGAACCCACGACCCACGGCGCTCCGGCATATGCCCTCACGCCGCCCCGTCCACGGGACGCAGTGCACCGGCAGCAGGCTCAGCCCCCAGCCGCCCAGCGTCACGGCCCCCTCGACCACCCCCGCCGACTGCGGCCACACCGTCAGCCGGACCACCGCCCACCACCACAGCCCCCCGACGAGGGCCGCGGATATCCAGCGCCCCGGCACGGCCCGCGGCCGCCGGCCGGCCGACTCACAGGTGGTGAGCCGGCCGCCCGGTCCGCGGGCCGGGATTCCACGCCTCGCCATGGGTGCCTCCTCCGGCCGACGCTAGACGGGGCCTGCCGTCGAGGGGGAGAGCGCACCGGCGCACTTCCGGCGCGCGGGCACCACCGCACGCCCCGATCAGTGGTGGGCCTCGGCCTGGAACATCCAGTGGTGCTTCTCCAGGTCGGCGGTGAGACCGATGAGGATGTCCTGGCTGACCGGGTCCGGGTCGGCGGTGGCGATGATCCGCTCGCGCATCCGGGTGATGACCGCGCCCAGCGCGCCCACCATGGCCCGCACCACCTCGCCGTCCTTGATCCAGCCGTCCTGCACCTCGTTGATGCCGCTGGTCTTGGCGACGGTGGCGGCCCGCCCGTCGGGGGACACCCCGATCGCGGACGCCCGCTCGGCCACCGTGTCGGCGTGCCGGCGCGCGCTGGCGACCACATCGTCGAGCTGGAGGTGTACGGAGCGGAATCGCGGGCCGATGACGTTCCAGTGCACCTGCTTGGCGACGAGGGAGAGGTCCACCAGATCGACGAGTGCTCCCTGCAGCGCGTGCCCGACGGTGGTGCGGTCGGCGTCGGACAGCGTGCTCTTGACGACGGACATCCGGATGCTCCTGTTCGGACGGGGGTACGGCGCGGGATCGAGGGGTTGCCCGGCACGATCGACGAGGGATCAATCGGGCGATTTGTATGACTTCGCCATCGTATAGACGAATCGCCTGTTCCGTGCGGCCCGGACGGACCGCCCGCGGGCTCCCCACCGGCCCCGCCCGCCCCCCGCCCCCGCACAGCACCGAGCCCCGGCGGACTGCTGCCCGCCGGGGCTCGGTACGTACGAACAGGGGTGTCAGGCCGCGACGACATCCACGACGTCGGCCGGCGACTTGATGGTCACGCGATCCTCCGGCACACCGGCCAGGGATGTGACGGACACCGAATTGAGCTTCGGCCGCACCGGTGCCGGCACCGGGTCGCTCGCGGCCGCGGACGCTGCCAGCTCGGCGAGCGCGAGCTCGTCGCTGACCTCCCGCATGAGCTCGGACATGCGCACGTCCAGTGCGTCACAGATCGCCGAGAGCAGCTCGGAGGACGCCTCCTTCTGCCCCCTCTCGACCTCGGACAAATAGCCGAGCGATACCCGGGCGGAGGACGAGACCTCGCGCAGGGTTCGGCCCTGGCGCTGACGCTGACGGCGCAGCACGTCACCCAGCAGGCGACGAAGCAGAATCATCGCTGGCTCCCTCCTCGGACCTCGGATCCGGATCCTTCTCGCCCCACCGTACCGCCTCGGGCCGTACGTGTGCCGGGCGCAAGTACGTGTTCACTCAGGGCTGCAAACATCCATTCCCCCCGTGTTGTTCCGTATCCTGTGCCCGCATATTTTCTGTCAGTTCGCTCAACAACAGTGCGAGCACGGCGTCGATGGTGTCCTGGCGGATCCGCTGACGATCACCCGACAGCGCCAGCCGGCGCACCGTCCCCGCCCCGCCCGGGCCCCGGACCGCCACGAAAACGGTGCCCACCGGCTGCCCGTCCTGCGGATCCGGCCCGGCCACGCCGGTCGTGGCGATACCCCAGTCGGCACCCAGCACCCGCCGCACACCGTCCGCCATCTGCCCCGCGACCTCGGCGTCCACCGCCCCGCGCGCCGCCAGCAGGGCCCCGTCGACGCCCAGCACATCCCGCTTGACCTCGGTGGCGTACGCCGTGACCGAGCCCCGCACGGCCCGCGAGGCCCCGGGGACGGCGGTCAGCGCGCCCGCCACCAGGCCGCCGGTCAGCGACTCGGCCACCGCCAGGCTCTGCCCCCGCCCGGCGAGCAGCTCCAGCGCCCCGGCCGCGGCAGAACCCGGCCCGGTCACCGGCCCGTGTCCCTTGCCACCCGCTCGGCCCGCTCACGAGCCAGCCCGGCCCGGCGCAGCATGACGGCCTGGCGGACGTAGTCGAGTCCGGTGGCGACGGTCAGCACGACGGCCACCGCCATCACCCACCAGCGGAAGGTCGCCAGCGGCCCGGTCAGCACCAGGACGTACATACCGACCGCGGTCCCCTGCGCCAATGTCTTGATCTTGCCGCCACGACTGGCCGGAATGACCCCGTGCTTGATCACCCAGAACCGCATCAGCGTGATGCCCAGCTCACGGAAGAGGATCACGCCGGTCACCCACCAGGGCAGGTCCCCCAGTACCGACAGGCAGATCAGCGCGGCCCCCATGATCGCCTTGTCCGCGATCGGGTCGGCGATCTTGCCGAAGTCGGTGACCAGGTTGTACGTGCGGGCCAGATGCCCGTCGAAGACATCGGTGATCATGGCGATGGCGAACGCGGCCCAGGCGAAGGCGCGCCAGGCCCGATCGGTTCCGTCGTCGTGCATCAGCAGCATGACGAAGGCCGGCACCAACACCAGCCGCAGCATCGTCAGGACGTTGGCGATGTTCCACAGCCCGGCCTGCCGGACGGCCGGCGCCGTGCGCGGCCCACCAGCTGCGGAAGCCGGGACTCCGGTCATCTGCCCGCCTCCTCGGTACACCCTGTGCCGCCCACCGACAGCACCTCGGCCACGAGGTCCACGCCCTCGCTCCCCACGACCTTTGCTTCGACCATACGACCGGGCAGCAGCTCCTGGCCGGTCGACAGCAGGGTGCTGCCATCGGTCTCCGGCGCCTGGTGCGCGGCCCGCCCGACGAGGCCGTCCTCGTCGTCGATCCGGTCGACCAGCACCCGCACCGTCTCGCCGATCCGCTCCTCGGCGCGCTGCGCGGTCAGCTCCTCGGCCAGCCGCGACACCCGCGCCAGCCGCTCGGCGACCTCGTCCGGATCGACCTTGTCCTCGTAGGAGGCGGCCTCGGTGCCGTCCTCGTCGGAGTAGCCGAAGACGCCGATGGCATCGAGCCGGGCCTCGGTGATGAAGCGCTCCAGCTCCGCCAGGTCGCTCTCGCTCTCCCCGGGGAAGCCAACGATGAAGTTGGAGCGGGCACCGGCCTGCGGCGCCTTCGTCCGGATCGTCTCCAGCAGCTCCAGGAAGCTGTCGGTGCCGCCGAAGCGCCGCATCGCCCGCAGCACACCGGGCGCGGAGTGCTGGAAGGACAGGTCGAAGTACGGCGCGACCTTGTCCGTACCGGTCAGCACGTCGATCAGCCCGGGCCGCATCTCGGCCGGCTGCAGATAGCTGACCCGGATCCGCTCGATGCCGTCGACGGCCGCCAGCTCCGGCAGCAGCGTCTCCAGCAGCCGGATGTCGCCGAGGTCCTTGCCGTAGGAGGTGTTGTTCTCGGAGACCAGCATGATCTCCTTGACGCCCTGCTCGGCCAGCCAGCGCGTCTCCCCGAGCACGTCGGAGGGCCGGCGGGAGATGAAGGAGCCGCGGAAGGACGGAATGGCGCAGAACGTGCAGCGGCGGTCGCAGCCGGAGGCCAGCTTCACCGAGGCGACCGGGCTCGCGTCCAGGCGGCGGCGCAGCGGCGCCCGCGGTCCGGACTTCGGGGCGACGCCCTCGGGCAGGTCCTCGGGAGCCGAGGCCAGCGCGTCCCCGTGGCCGGGCAGCGCCACGCCGTCGGCCTGCTGCCGCTCGGCCGGGCTGATCGGCAGCAGCTTGCGGCGGTCGCGCGGCGCGTGGGCCTGCACGTTTCCACCGCTCAGGATCGTCTGCAGGCGGTCGGAGATATCGGTGTAGTCGTCGAAGCCGAGCACTCCGTCGGCCTCGGGCAGCGCCTCGGCCAGCTCCTTGCCGTAGCGCTCGGCCATGCAGCCGACGGCCACCACGGCCTGGGTTCTGCCATGATCCTTCAGATCGTTGGCTTCCAGCAGGGCATCGACGGAGTCCTTCTTGGCGGCTTCGACGAAGCCGCAGGTGTTGACGACGGCGACATCGGCATCGGCGGCTTCCTCGACGAGTTCCCAGCCGTCCGCCGCCAGGCGGCCGGCGAGTTCCTCCGAGTCCACCTCGTTACGGGCGCAGCCAAGGGTGACAAGGGCGACGGTACGGCGTTCGGGCATAGGGCTCAGCCTACTTCGTCCCGGACACACCCTTGGCGCGCAGGTCTCCGCCGCCGGCCCCGGGCGCCCCGGGCCGGGCGGCGGACGCCCTCGTGGCAGGCGCTCTCAGCCCGCCTGCGGGTCTCCCGGCGTGTAGCTGAGCCGCTCCACCGGGCCCTTCTCGCCGATCTCCTTGACTTCCTTGCCGTTGACGTACAGCTGTACGACCGGGGCGTTGCCGAGGACCAGGTCGATCCGCTTCTTGTCCGTGATCGTCTTGGACTCGCCCTGCTTGAGCAGGCTGTCCTCCAGCAGCTTTCCGTTGGCGTCCTTGGCGGAGACCCAGCTCTGGCCGTCGCGGGCGGTGACCTTGATCGTGACCTTGTCCTTCGGCAGCCCGGCGACCGCGCTGTCGGAGGGCTCGGGCTTGAGGGGCGGCTTGATCGTCGAGGGGTGGCGGGTGGGTGCCGGCGCGGGCTTGGCGTTGGCGTCGCCGGCCGCGATCGGGCCGTTGTCGCTCCGCTCGCCGCCGCTGAAGAGCGTGAAGCCGACGAAGCCGACCACGGCGACGATCGCCGCGACCATGGCAGCCGTCCAGTTCGGCCGCCGCGGCTCGGAGCGGATCCGCTCGGCCTCGAAGATCGGGGCGGCGAGCTCGGTCGGCGTGGGCCGTCCACCGTGCTCGGCGTCGAACTGGTCGATCAGCGGATGGGGGTCGAGGGAGACGGCGCGAGCGAGCGCTCTGATGTGTCCCCGGGCGTAGACGTCGCCGCCGCAGCGCGAGAAGTCGTCCTGCTCGATCGCCTGAACGATGGGGATGCGCACCCGCGTCGTCGTACTGACCTCTTCGACGGTCAGTCCCGCCGCGATACGGGCCTGCTGGAGGGCACGACCGACGGAAGGCCGGTCGGATTCGGGGGAGTTGCCGATGGACACGGGGGCGCCTTTCGAGCGTGTAGCCACCTGCTGGAAGTTCAGTCTAGGGGTGGAGCGAAAGGGTCGGGCAAGCGGGAGGGCGGAGTTTGTACGCCATCGGAACGCCCGCGGCGGTGCCAAGGGGTTGATGACGAAGCATCGTTCCCTCGCCTCCCTCAACTTGACGTGTCGGCAGGAGAAACGGTTGCGTGCTTCTCTCGTACGAGTGACCCGGATGTGTGTGCTACTGGGTAGCCTCCCCCCGGATCACCGCCAGCACTCCGTCCAATTCATCCGGCTTCACCAGAACGTCACGCGCCTTGGAGCCCTCGCTCGGCCCGACGATGTTCCGGGACTCCATCAGGTCCATCAGCCGTCCGGCCTTGGCGAACCCCACCCTCAGCTTGCGCTGGAGCATCGACGTCGACCCGAACTGGGTGGAAACCACCAGTTCAGCGGCTTGACACAGCAGATCGAGGTCATCGCCGATGTCCTCGTCGATCTCCCTCTTCTGCTTGCTGCCCACGGTGACGTCGTCGCGGAAGACCGGCGCCATCTGGTCCTTGCAGTGCTGGACCACGGCCGCGACCTCGGCCTCGGTCACGAAAGCGCCCTGCATACGGACCGGCTTGTTCGCACCCATCGGCAGGAACAGCCCGTCGCCCTTGCCGATCAGCTTCTCGGCGCCCGGCTGGTCGAGGATGACCCGGCTGTCGGCGAGCGAGGAGGTGGCGAACGCGAGCCGGGAGGGCACATTGGCCTTGATCAGACCGGTGACGACGTCGACGGACGGCCGCTGGGTGGCGAGCACGAGGTGGATACCGGCCGCCCGGGCGAGCTGGGTGATGCGGACGATCGAGTCCTCCACATCGCGCGGCGCGACCATCATCAGGTCGGCCAGCTCGTCGACGATCACCAGCAGGTACGGGTACGGCGCCAGCTCCCGCTCGCTGCCCTCGGGCGAGGTGACCTTGCCGCTGCGCACCGCCTCGTTGAAGTCGTCGATGTGCCGGAAGCCGTAGGCCGCGAGGTCGTCGTAGCGCAGATCCATCTCGCGGACCACCCACTGCAGCGCCTCGGCGGCCCGCTTGGGGTTGGTGATGATCGGCGTGATCAGATGCGGGATGCCCTCGTACGCGGTCAGCTCGACCCGCTTGGGGTCGACCAGCACCATCCGGACGTCCTCCGGCGTAGCGCGCACCATGACCGAGGTGATCAGGCAGTTGATGCAGGACGACTTGCCGGAGCCGGTGGCGCCCGCGACGAGCACATGCGGCATCTTGGTCATGTTGGCCATGACGTAGCCGCCCTCGACGTCCTTGCCGAGCGCCACCAGCATCGGATGGTCGTCGCCCGCGGCGTCGGCCAGCCGCAGCACGTCGCCGAGGTTGACCATCTCGCGGTCGGTGTTGGGGATCTCGATGCCGACCGCGGACTTGCCCGGGATCGGGCTGATGATGCGGACGTCGGGGCTGGCGACGGCGTAGGCGATGTTCTTGGCCAGCGCGGTGATCTTCTCGACCTTGACCGCGGGGCCGAGCTCGACCTCGTAACGGGTGACCGTCGGGCCGCGGGTGAAGCCGGTGACCGCGGCGTCGACCTTGAACTCCTGGAAGACCGTCGTCAGCGCGGTCACTATGGCGTCGTTCGCGGCGCTGCGGGTCTTGCCGGGGCCGCCCCGCGAGAGCAGCTCCAGCGAGGGCAGCGCGTAGGTGATGTCGCCGGACAGCTGCAGCTGCTCGGCGCGCGCCGGCAGATCGCCGGACGGCTCGGGCGGGGCCTTGGTGAAGTCCGGCACGGACGGGGTCCGCTCGGCGGTGGCCGGCGCCGGCTCCGCCTCGCGGGCCGGCGGCACCGTGCCGCCCTCCACCGCGGTGTCCTCGCGGCCGTACTCCCCGTGCTCCCCGGAGATGCCGCTGCTGAGCCCGGCGACGAGCGGTGAGGGCTGGACCCCGTGCAGCACCGCGCCGTCCAGCGCCGCGGCGGCCGCGGCGGCGACGTCCACCGCGTCCATCGGCCGGTCCGCGGCGGGCTGCGCGGAGGCCCGCCGTGGGCGCCGCCGCTTGGCCAGCGCCGCTTCCTCTATGGCGTCCGGGTCGGGCGCGGCGGGCGTCGCGGAGGCGCCGCGCCGCGGCTTGCGGACGGGCCGCTCGCGCCACTCGTCCGCATACTCCTCGACCTCGTCGAAGTCCGCCTCGGGCTCGGCGGGGTGCACCACGCCCAGTCGTACGCCGAGCGCCCGCAGCCGCTGCGGAATGGCGTTCACCGGCGTCGCGGTGACCACCAGCAGTCCGAAGAGGGTCAGCAGCGCCAGCAGCGCCACGGCCAGGGTCTGCCCCACGGTGAAGATCAGCGGCTTGGACGCCACCCACCCGACATAGCCGCCGGCGTCCTGTATGGCGGGCAGCCCGTCGTCGCGGCCGGGCGATCCGCACGCCATCGCCACCTGTCCCAGGACGCCGACGACCAGCGCGGACAGTCCGATGACGATCCGGCCGTTGGCCTCCGGCTTCTCGGGGTGCCGGATGAGGCGTACCGCGATGCCGCCCAGCAGTATCGGCACGACCAGGTCGAGCCGGCCGAACGCGCCGGTCACCAGCAGCTCGACGAGATCGCCGACCGGCCCGGAGAGGTTGGACCAGGTGCCGGCCGCGATGACCAGCGCCAGGCCGAGCAGCCCCAGCGCCAGGCCGTCCTTGCGGTGCGCCGGGTCGAGGTTCTTCGCGCCGCGGCCCATGCCCCGGAACACCGCTCCGATGGCGTGCGCGAGGCCCAGCCAGCAGGCGCGGGCGAGGCGGTAGACACCGCCGGTCGGTGACGGCGCGGGTTTCGGCGCGGCCTTCTTGGCCGGTGCCTTCTTCGCCGGGCTCTTCTTCACCGCCGCTTTCTTGGCGGCCGGCTTCGCGGGCGCCTTCTTCGCGGCGGTCTTCTTGGCCGCGCCCCCGGACCGTCCGGCGCGCTGCTTCGAGGGGCCCGCCGCGCTCTGGGTTCCCTTGCCGGACGTACGTGAGGCCATGGCGACGAGATTACAGGCGACCGCGGGCATGACACGAGCGCGCGGCGCTTCACCCATCCGTGTCGCGCGCCCGCCTCATGAAAGGCAGTCAGTTATCCCGCGGTGCCCGAACCCGGCTCCAGGGCGTCCAGCGCCCTGCGCAGCCCGGTCAGCTTGCGCTCCAGATGGGCCGCGGTGGCCACCGCGGCGGCGTCCGCCGTCTCGTCCAGCTGTTTGGAGAGCGCCTCGGCCTGCTCCTCGACCGCGGCCAGCCGCGCGGAGAGCTCGGCGAGCAGCCCCGCGGACTCCCTCGCCTCGTCGGCGCTCGGCCGGCCGCCCTCCAGCTGCAGCCTCAGCAGGGACGCCTGCTCCCGCAGTTGGCAGTTCTTCATGTACAGCTCGACGAAGACCGAGACCTTGGCGCGCAGCACCCACGGGTCGAACGGCTTGGAGATGTAGTCCACCGCGCCGGCCGCGTAGCCGCGGAAGGTGTGGTGCGGGCCGTGGTTGATGGCCGTGAGGAAGATGATCGGGATGTCACGGGTGCGCTCGCGCCGCTTGATGTGCGCGGCGGTCTCGAAACCGTCCATACCCGGCATCTGCACATCGAGCAGAATGACCGCGAAATCGTCGGTGAGCAGTGCTTTGAGCGCTTCCTCCCCGGACGATGCCCGCACCAGTGTCTGATCGAGCGCGGAGAGGATCGCCTCCAGCGCCAGCAGATTCTCCGGCCGGTCATCGACCAGGAGGATCTTGGCCTTCTGCACCATGGCCCGTCCTCCTCGCCCCGGCATGGAACCGGACGCCGCCCCAGGGGACGACTCCGTCACGCCGCCCGTCCTTGTGCCGGTCATGGTAGCTGCACCCCGCCTGTCGCCACACCCTGTCACCGCGATGTCACTGTGCACGTAGCAGAAACGCAGACAGAGACCAGAAGGTTCCCCGGATCCTGCGCTTCCACACGTCCACGGCGACACTCAGTCAGCACGCGGTGATCCTCTTTCGGCTTCCATACTGGACGCCCCGTCACTCCGCGCGCATCCATTGCTCCATGACCGACAGCAGATGATCGGTATCCACCGGCTTGGTCACGTAGTCGGACGCCCCGGAGTCGATGCTCTTCTCGCGGTCGCCCTTCATCGCCTTCGCGGTCAGCGCGATGATGGGCAGCCCGGCGAACTGCGGCATCCGGCGGATCGCGGCCGTGGTCGCGTACCCGTCCATCTCCGGCATCATGATGTCCATCAGCACCAGGACGATGTCGTCGTGCTGTTCGAGCACCTCGATGCCCTCCCGGCCGTTCTCGGCGTACAGCACCGACAGCCCGTGCTGCTCCAGGACGCTGGTGAGCGCGAAGACGTTGCGGATGTCGTCGTCGACGATCAGCACCTTCTCGCCGTGGAAACCGCCGTCGAAGGCCGGATCCACCAGATCCTGGCCGTTGCCGATCCAGGGCTCCTCGGCGGGCTGCTGGACGCTCGGCTGCGCCGGCGCCGGGGGCGGGGTGGGCGGCGTGGGCGGCTGCGCCGCGGACGTCGGCCGGCTGGGCAGTGCGAACCGGCGCTGGGCCCCCGAAACCGCCCGGCGGCGACGCCGGTTGAGGCTGCCGCCGGCACCCGCCTCGCGGTGCTGCGCCTCCTCGGCCTCCTGCAGCCCGACCTCGGTCTCGCGGGCCTCCGCGTCCATCGCCAGCCCACCGGCGACCAGCTGCGGATAGCCCTGCGGCGGCAGTCCGCCGGGGTTGTGCGGCAGGTAGAGCGTGAAGGTGGAGCCGCGGTTGGGCTCACTGGCGGCGTGGATCTCGCCGCCCAGCAGGCGGGCGATCTCCCGGCTGATCGACAGGCCCAGGCCGGTGCCTCCGTACTTGCGGCTGGTCGTGCCGTCCGCCTGCTTGAACGCCTCGAAGATGACCCGCATCTTGCTGGACGCGATGCCGATACCGGTGTCGGTCACCGAGAAGGCGATCATGTCGGCGTCCGGGTCGCGCAGCGAGCCGTGCTCCAGCAGCTGCTCGCGGATGGCCACCGGGACGTCCGCGCCGGCCGGCCGGATGACCAGCTCGACGGCGCCGGTGTCGGTGAACTTCACCGCGTTGGACAGCAGGTTGCGCAGCACCTGCAGCAGCCGCTGCTCGTCGGTGTGCAGCGTGGCGGGCAGCTCCGGCGAGACCCGTACGGAGAAGTCGAGCCCCTTCTCCGCGGTCAGCGGCCGGAACGTGGCCTCCACGTAGTCGACGAGCTGGACCAGCGCGATCCGTGTCGGACTGACGTCCATCTTGCCGGCCTCGACCTTCGACAGGTCCAGGATGTCGTTGATCAGCTGGAGGAGATCGCTGCCGGCGCCGTGGATCGTCTCGGCGAACTCGACCTGCTTCGGGGAGAGGTTCCCCTCGGCGTTGTCGGCCAGCAACTTGGCCAGAATCAGCAGGGAGTTCAGCGGCGTCCGCAGCTCGTGCGACATGTTCGCCAGGAACTCCGACTTGTAGCGCATCGAGACCGCGAGCTGCTCGGCGCGCTCCTCCAGGACCTGCCGCGCCTCCTCGATCTCGGTGTTCTTCACCTCGATGTCGCGGTTCTGCGCGCGCAGTTGCTCGGCCTTCTCCTCCAGTTCGGAGTTGGACAGCTCCAGTGCCCGCTGACGGCTCTCCAGCTCCGCGGAGCGCTCGCGCAACTGCTCGGTCAGCTCCTGCGACTGCTTGAGCAGCACCTCGGTCTTGGTGTTGACCGAGATGGTGTTGACGCTGGTCGCGATCATCTCGGCGATCTGGCTGAGGAAGTCCTTCTGGATCTGGGTGAACGGGTGGAAGGACGCCAGCTCGATCACGCCGAGGACCTTGTCCTCGAAGAGCACCGGAAGCACGATCACGTTCGCCGGCGGCGCCTCGCCGAGCCCGGAGGCGATCTTGAGGTAGCCGGAGGGCACGTTCTCCACCAGGATCGTGCGGCCCTCCTCCGCCGCCGTGCCGATCAGCGTCTCGCCGGGCTTGAAGGTGGTCGGCATACCGCCCATCGCGTAGCCGTACGAGCCCATCAGCCGCAGCTCGTACGCGCCCGGTTCGCCGCCGTCCGCGCCGATCTCCCGGCTGTCGGGCTGCGCCGCGAGGAAGAACGCGCCGTGCTGCGCGGAGACCGCGGGCGACAGCTCGCTCATGATCAGCGTGGCGACGTCCTTGAGGTCGCGACGGCCCTGCATCAGACCGGAGATCCGGGCCAGGTTGCCCTTGAGCCAGTCCTGTTCCTCGTTGGCGAGGGTGGTCTCGCGGAGCGTGGAGATCATGGTGTTGACGTTGTCCTGGAGCTCCAGGATCTCGCCGGCCGCGTCCACGTCGATCCGGACGTTGTGGTCGCCGAGGGTGACCGCCGCGGCGACCGCGGCGATGGCGCGCACCTGGCGGGTCAGGTTGCCGGCCATCTCGTTCACCGACTCGGTCAGGTCGCGCCAGGTGCCGGCCACGCCCCGTACCTGTGCCTGACCGCCCAGCTGGCCCTCCGTACCCACCTCGCGGGCCACCCGGGTGACCTGCTCGGCGAAGGACGACAGCTGGTCGACCATGGTGTTGATGGTGGTCTTCAGCGCGAGGATCTCGCCGCGCGCATCGATGTCGATCTTCTTGGTCAGGTCACCCTTGGCGATGGCGGTGGTGACCATGGCGATGTTGCGGACCTGGCCGGTCAGGTTGTTGGCCATGGAGTTCACGGACTCGGTGAGGTCCTTCCACGTGCCGGCGACGCCAGGGACGCGGGCCTGACCGCCCAGGATGCCGTCGGTGCCCACCTCGCGGGCCACCCGCGTGACCTCGTCGGCGAACGACGACAGCGTCGTGACCATCGTGTTGACCGTGTCGGCGAGCTGCGCGACCTCGCCGCGCGCCTCGACCGTGACCTTCTTGGTGAGGTCTCCGTTGGCGACCGCCGCCGAGACCTGCGAGATGTTGCGGACCTGGATGGTCAGGTTGTTGGCCATCAGGTTGACGTTGTCGGTGAGGTCCAGCCAGATGCCGGTCGCGCCCGGCACCCGCGCCTGACCGCCCAACTGGCCCTCGGTGCCCACCTCACGGGCCACCCGGGTCACCTGCTCGGCGAACGACGACAGCTGGTCGACCATCGTGTTGACGGTCGTGACCAGTTCGAGGATCTCGCCCTTGGCGTCGACGGTGATCTTCTTGGACAGGTCGCCGCGGGCCACCGCCGTCGTCACCTCGGCGATGTTGCGCACCTGCGACGTCAGGTTGTTCGCCATGAAGTTGACGGACTGGGTGAGGTCCTTCCACGTACCGCTGACGCCCTGCACCTCGGCCTGACCGCCCAGGATGCCCTCGGTGCCCACCTCGCGGGCGACCCGGGTGACCTGCTCCGCGAACGAGGAGAGCTGGTCGACCATGGTGTTCAGGGTGTTCTTCAGCTCCAGGATCTCGCCCCGGGCGTCGGCGTCGATCTTCTGCGACAGATCGCCGCGCGCGACCGCCGTGGCGACCTGCGCGATGTTGCGGACCTGGGCCGTCAGGTTGCCGGCCATGCCGTTGACGGAGTCGGTCAGATCGCGCCAGACGCCCGCGACGCCGGGCACCTGCGCCTGGCCGCCCAGCCGACCGTCCGTACCGACCTCCCGGGAGACCCGGGTGACCTGCTCGGCGAACGCGGAGAGCTGGTCGACCATCGTGTTGATGGTGTTCTTCAGCTCCAGGATCTCGCCGCGCGCGTCCACATCGATCTTCTGCGACAGGTCACCGCGCGCGACCGCCGTCGTCACCTGCGCGATCTGCCGCACCTGCGAGGTGAGGTTGCCCGCCATGAAGTTGACGGAGTCGGTCAGTTCCTTCCAGGTGCCGCTGACGCCGTCCACCCGGGCCTGACCGCCCAGCCGGCCCTCGGTGCCCACGTCCCTGGCCATCCGCGTGACCTGGTCGGCGAAGGAGGACAGCTGGTCCACCATCGTGTTGACGGTGTTCTTCAGCTGCAGCATCTCGCCGGAGACGTCGACGGTGACCTTCTGCGACAGGTCGCCGTTGGCGACCGCGGTCGTCACCTGCGCGATGTTGCGCACCTGCCCGGTCAGGTTCCGGAACGCGGTGTTGACGGAGTCCGTCAGGTCCTTCCACGTGCCCGCGGCCCCGGGGACCGCCGCCTGGCCGCCCAGCTCGCCCTCGACGCCAATCTCCCTTGCCACGCGGGTGACTTCGGCACCGAACGACGAGAGCTGGTCCACCATCGTGTTGACGGTGTTCTTCAGCTCCAGCATCTCACCGGCGACATCGACGGTGACCTTCTGCGAGAGATCGCCGTTGGCGACCGCGGTCGTCACCTGCGCGATGTCCCGCACCTGCCCGGTCAGGTTGCGGAAGGCGTTGTTCACCGAGTCGGTGAGGTCCTTCCAGGTGCCGGCCGCGCCCGGTACCTGCGCCTGGCCGCCGAGCTGGCCCTCGGCCCCGACCTCGTTCGCCACCCGCGTCACTTCGTCCGCGAAGGTGCGCAGCGTCTCGGTCATGGTGTTGATGGTGTCGGCGAGCTGCGCGACCTCGCCGCGCGCGCTGACGGTGACCTTCTGCGACAGGTCGCCGTTCGCGACGGCGGTGGTGACCTGGGCGATCCCGCGCACCTGCGCGGTGAGGTTTCCGGCCATGAGATTGACCGAATCCGTCAGGTCCTTCCACACGCCGGCGACGCCGGGGACCTGCGCCTGCCCGCCGAGCTCACCCTCCGTACCGACCTCACGGGCGACCCGGGTCACCTCGGAGGCGAAGGAGGACAGCTGGTCCACCATCGTGTTGACGGTGTTCTTCAGTTCGAGCATCTCGCCGGCGACATGGACGGTCACCTTGCGCGACAGGTCACCCTTGGCGACCGCGGTGGTCACCAGAGCGATATCACGCACCTGAGCCGTCAACCGGGAGGCCATGGTGTTGACGGACTCCGTGAGGTCCTTCCACGAACCGGACATTCCGCGCACCCGGGCCTGCCCGCCGAGCTTGCCCTCCGTACCGACCTCACTGGCCACCCGGGTGACCTCGTCGGTGAACGCGGAGAGCTGGTCGACCAGCCCGTTGACCGTACGGCCGACCTTGAGGAACTCACCGCGCAGCGGATGCTCCGAGGAGCTGTCCGAGCTGCGCGAGCGCAGGTCCATCCGCTGCTCCAGGTCTCCCTCGGAGACCGCCGAGAGCACCCGTCCCACCTCGGACACGGGCCGTACCAGGTCGTCGACCAGGGCGTTCGAGGCGTCGATGGCCGCGGCCCAGGAGCCTTCGGCGGCGCCGACTTCCAGCCGCTCGGTGAGCTTTCCCTCACGTCCGACGACCCGGCGCACCCGCGCCAGCTCACCGGTCAGATGCAGATTGCGGTCCGCGACCTCGTTGAAGACCGCCGCGATCTCCGACATGACGCCGTCGCCGGACACCGTCAACCGCTTGCGGAAATTCCCGTCCCGCATGGCGACCAGAGCGACCAACAGCCGATTCAGCGCAGCCGTATCCACCTCGGTCGTCCCGTTGCTCCGGGATCGTCCGCCTTTCGCGCGCGTGCTTGCGCCCCGCGCCGCTGCGCCAGACTCCACCGTGTCCCTCCCGAAGGGTCGACCGTTCCACCCGGGCTTTCTCTTGATACTTGCCCAGTGTTTCACCATGGCCCAACCAGGCCATAACAGTTCGGCAGCATCGCACACGTCCCAGGGCACGATTGGGGCGGAAACACACGTGACCGGCATCCTCGGCCGCGGCGAAGGTAAGTAACCTGGCATACGGCTGTCCACCCCCCGGCCACGCTCCCGGGCGGTGGTGCGAGCACGACAGGTATTCGGAGGGGCGCCGCGACCATGGGGGAGCAGATCACCGACACACGCATGAGGAGACCAGTGATCACCGCGCGGGCCACCGCAACCTTCGACCCGGTGGGGCGCTCGGTCGCCACTGCCCGTGCGTTCGTCCGTGACACCCTCCAGGGCTGGGGCTGTGCCGACATCGTCGACGACGCCGTCGTCCTCACCAGCGAGCTGGTCACCAACGCCGTGGTGCACGCCGGCACGGCCGCCGACGTGCTGTGTCTGCGCACTGACGGAGGGGTACGGATCTCGGTCGCCGACCGCTACCCCGAGCGTGAGATCCCGCTCCAGAACGCCGGACAGGTCATCGTCCACCCGGACCGCGAGGGCGGCCGCGGCCTGCTGCTGTGCGGCGCACTGGCCTCCCGGTGGGGCGTGGAGTACACCGCCGCACAAAAGCACGTCTGGTTCCAGCTCGACCTCCCCGAGCGCCCCGCCGGCACCCGCTCCGCCGGCCCCGCCCTCCCCGTGGACGCCCTCCCGGTCACCGACACCCGCGTGCGGGTCGCGGTGGTCCAGATCGACCGCGGCGGCTGTATCAGCTTCTGGAACGAGGACGCCCAGGACCTCTTCGCCTACGACCGCGAGCAGGTCATCGGCAAGCCGCTCACCGACTTCGCCGCCTGGCCGCACACCCCCGGCACCGGCACCGGCATCGCCGAGGCGCTGCAGCTCTCCCGCTGGGAGGGCTCCTACGGCATGCGGGGCGCCGACGGCCGCGTCGTCCCCGTATACGCCTCCCACCTGCGAGTACGCGACGCCGACGGCGAGGCCTCCACGGTCTGCCTCCTGGTGCGCGACCACGAGCGCGCGATCCTGCAGAGCCCCCAGCGCACCCCGGCCCCGGACGCCGCCTCCCAGGCCGCGCAGGCCGAGGGACGCCCCACCGACCCCTTCGAGGTCTTCATCGGCTCCCCGGCCCCCGACGACCTCGACGGCCTGCTCCAGCGCACGGTCGAACGCGCCCGCGACATGCTCGACGGCGACGCCGCCTACCTCCTGCTCGCCACCGACGACGAGACCGAGCTGGAGGTACGCGCCTCCACGGGCCTGCCCTCCGCCCGCCAGCGGTTCGCCCGCGTCCCCGTCGAGGCCGGATCCGGTCGCTACGGCTCCGCCCGGATGCCCGCCGTCCACGAAGACCTCACCGCCGTCCCCGGCGCCGTACCGCTGCTCAGCGGCACGGGCATGCGCTCGGTCGTCACCGTCCCGCTGAAGGTCGAGGGACGGCTGACCGGCTCCCTGGGCGTCGCCGCCGAGGGACCCGGCCGCTACTCGAACGAAGAGGCGCTGCGCCTGCAGTTCGCCGCCGACCGCATCGCCCTCGCCGTCGAACGCGCCCGCCTGACCGAGCTGGAAAAGCTGCGCCGCGGCTCCCTGTCCTTCCTCGTCGAGGCCTCCGACCTCCTGGCCGGCACCCTCGACCGGGACCAGACCCTGGCCCTGATGGCCCAGATGACCGTCCCCACACTCGCCACGTGGTGCGCCGTCTACACCGTCGCCGACCAGGCCTCCGAGCCCGAGCTCTCCTACGTCCTGCACGAGGACGAGGACCGCATCGACGGCCTCAAGACCCTCCTGATGAAGGTCGACCCGCCCGAGCCGGTCCCGACCCCCGGCGCCCGCGTATGGACCGCCCCCGGCGACGCCGCACACGACGCCGCCCTGCGCACCTCCATGCGCAGCCTGGGCCTGGGCAACGCCGCCCGCCCTTCCAGCGGCCCCGGCGCCACCCTCGCCACCGCCGCCGCCGTCGGCGGCGAGACCGTCGTCCTCCCCCTCGTCGCCCGCAACCGCGTCATCGGCATGCTCACCCTCGGCAAGCCCACCGAGGAGCACTTCCGACAGGAGATCCTCGAACTCGCCGAGGACCTCTCCCGCCGGGCCGCCCTCGCCCTCGACAACGCCCGCCTCTACTCGGAGCGCACGGCGATCAGCCAGTCCCTCCAGCGCAGCCTGCTGCCGCCCGAGTTGCCCGACATCGCCGGCGTCGAGGTCGAGGTCATCTACCGCGCGGCGGGCGAGGGCAACGAGGTCGGCGGCGACTTCTACGACCTCTTCCCCATCCGCGACGGCGCCTACGGCTTCGCCATCGGAGACGTCTGCGGCACGGGCCCGGAGGCGGCGGCCGTCACCGGCCTCGCCCGCCACGCCCTCCGCCTGCTCGCCCGCGAGGGCTTCGGCGGCCCCGCCGTCCTGGAACGGCTCAACGCCGCCATCCTCGACGAGGGCGCCCGCAGCCGCTTCCTGACGCTCCTCTACGGCGAGCTGTGGCCGCAGGACGACGGCAGCGCCATCCTCAAGGTCGTCTGCGCCGGCCACCCCCTGCCGCTGCGCCTGCGCCAGGACGGCACGGTCGAGCCGGCCGCCGAACCCCAGCCGCTCCTCGGCGTCATGGACGACCTCGAACTCTACGAGCAGACCGTCACCCTCGACCCCGGCGACGTCCTGCTGTGCGTCACCGACGGCGTCACCGAACGCCGCGAGGGCACCCGCATGCTCGGCGACGACGGCCTCACCGACGTCCTGACGACGTGCACGGGCCTGACCGCCGGCGCCGTCGCCGCCCGTGTGCTGCGCGCCGTGGAACGCTTCGCCGCCGAACCGGCCTCCGACGACATGGCCATCCTCGCGATGCGCGTCCCGGAGTTCCAGACGAGCTGACCACCCCGGAGCAGCGGCCACCACGGCATATGTGGGCTGCCTCACAGCCCGTCGGCCGCTGCCCCGGCATCACCAGCATCCTTGCGCGCGGTGCAGTGCACCCTTGCCCGACCTGCAGTGGAGTCGGCCCCAACGGCCGCGCACGATACGGCACATGACTCCCACCACCGCGGGTTCGCCCGGCGATCAGCTCGCCGTCGTCAGCCAGTCCGGCTCCACCGTCACCTTCTTCGACGCCGCCACCCACGAGCGCCTCGACGTCCTGCAGATGCCACCGCAGCCGCACGAGTTGTGCTTCGACCCCGACCACCGGCTGCTCTACTGCGCCAGCACCTACCGCTCCGGCTTCTACCACGCCCACCAGGGCCGGTCCCACGAGATCACCGTCATCGACGTCGACACCCGCACGATCGTCGCGACCCTCGACCTCTCCCCCGACCACGCCCCGCACGGCCTGGCCCTCGACCGCACCCGCGCCCGGCTGTACGCGAGCGTCGAGGCCACCGACACCGAGCCGGGCGGCGTCGTGGTCATCGACACCCGCACCCACGCCCGCCTCGGCCGGATCTCCACCATGGCTCCCGGCCCGCACTGGTTCGCCATCACCCCCGACGGACGGCACGGCTACGCCACCAACAAGGAAGCCCCGTTCGTCTCCGTCGTCGACCTCGACCGCGGGGTCTGCACCGACCGCATCCCCGTCCCCGGCAGCGAGGGCCTCGCCGTCGCCCCCGACGGCCGTCATGTCTACGTCGCCGCTCCCAAGGCCGCGTTCCCCACGCCGTCGTCGGCGCCCACGGTCCTCCACGTCATCGACACCACCACCCACGAGACCGTCCGCACCCTGCCCACCAAGGGGCAGACCATGCCCGTCCACGCCACCGCCGACGGCACCCTCCTCGCCGGCGAACTGCGCCAGGACGCCGCCCACGGCGGCCCGCTCGGCAACCAACTCCCGGGCGCCCTGACCGTCTTCGCCCCCGACACCCTCACCCCCCGCGGGGAGGTACAGGTCGGGCGGTTCCCCCTGACCCTCACCTCCTCCCCCGACGGCCGCCGCGCGTACGTCTCGAACCTCCTGGACAGCACGGTGACCGTCGTCGACCTCCAGACCCTGCGCCCCGTCACCACCCTGACGGTCGGTCGCACCGACGAATCCGGTGCCCACGGTCTGGCCTACATTCCCTCCGCGAAGAACTGAGCCGCGTCCGCACACCGCATCCGCATACGGCAAAGGCCCCCGCCGTTCGGCGGGGGCCTTTGCCCTCTGGAGCCCCAATACGGAATCGAACCGTAGACCTTCTCCTTACCATGGAGACGCTCTGCCGACTGAGCTATTGGGGCGCAGCAACAGAAAGAATATTACCCCAACTCCCCGGCGACTACGAACCGGACACTGCCGTGTCTAAAAGGCCGGCTGCAGCAATCCGCCCAGCGCATTGCAGGCACCGACCATCTTGTGCAGCTCCCGCCGCGACATGCCCATGTGCACGGGCAAGGCCAGCGTCTCGTCCACCGCACGCTCGGTCTCCGGCAGGAACACATCCCGCCGCAGCCCCGGCATCCGGTAGACCGGCGCCAGCACGGGCACCTTGCACGCAACTCCCTTGGCACGCAACGCCCGACCGAACGCGTCCCGGTCCGGTCGCCCGTTCCCCGGCACCCGCACCACATACTGCTCGTAGGTGTGCCCCGCCGCGGGCTTCGGCGTCCAGACCCCGTTGAGCCGGCTGTCCAGATACGCCGCATGCGCCCGACGCAGCTCCGCTCCCGCCGGATCCGCCCCGGGCTCGTCCTCCACCAGCACCAACAGCCCGTGCCGCTGCCCCACTTCACGGATCCAGCCGGCGTCGGCCCGCCGTCCGAACCGGTGTATCGCCACGACGGCAGCGGTCCGGCTGGTCACCGCGTCCGCGACCGCGGCCGGGTCCAGGCAGTAGCTCTCGGCATCCACATCGGCGAACACCGGCACCGCGCCCAACTCCACCACGGCCCGGGCCACTTCGGCGTTGCCGTACGCCGACAACACGACCTCGTCACCAGCGCGCACGCCGGCCGCCCTGAGTGTTCCCACTGTGCCCATGCTGCGGATCCTGGTCAGATGAGGTGAACGTCGCGTTACACCCACCACCCGAAAATCAGAACAAAAAAGCTCTGGTCCCTGAACCACGAGGGTTCAGGGACCAGAGCTGAAGAATCGTTCGGCGGTGTCCTACTCTCCCACAGGGTCTCCCCTGCAGTACCATCGGCGCTGAAAGGCTTAGCTTCCGGGTTCGGAATGTAACCGGGCGTTTCCCTAACGCT
>NZ_JBHYJC010000021.1:0-141706 GCF_042749045.1 Streptomyces sp. NPDC059008
GAGGTGACACCGCGCCGCCTCGTCGGCCGCAGAGCATGCATCAGGCCCGGGTCACCGGTGCCTGCAGTTCCGTCACCCAGTCGTCCCGGTTCTCGGGGCACTCCAGGTTGACCTCACGGGGGTAACCCGTCGTCTGGTAGCCGTTGGCGTCGATCCAGCGAGCCAGCGTCTGGGCGGTGGGCAGCACGGCAGCCATCGAGCCGCGGTGCACGATCGTCGCCGCCTGGTCGAGGGACGGCAGGTCGAGGATCCGGAAGGCGCCCTCCTGGAGAGGGGCGGAGACCTGGACGGCGGCGTGGACGGTGATCCTGCCAGCACCCTCCGGGGCGTCCTCGTAGGAGGCGACTCCGGGGCCCGTGGGGGCGATGCCCGCCGCGCCCAGCAGCCGGAACAGTTCGTCGTAGAGCGGCCCGATGACCGGGCCGATGTCCTGGGGCTCGAAACTCTCGGCGGTGGCGGTCAGCTCCGCCACCCGGATCGTGGAGACGCTCTTGATGACAACGTCGTTCGTGGGCATGTGCCCCTCGCTCTCGATCGCTCGGAGCCTCGCCTCGACCTGGACCAGCCGTGCCTCCGCGGCAGCCATGGCGGTCTCCAGTTCGGCCCGCCGCAGCCGCAGCATGCCGCGCAGTTCCTCGGCTCCGACCTTCTCGTCCACGATGTCGCGCACCTGCTGGAGGGTGAACCCCAGGTCCTTGAGCGCGATGATCCGGTTGAGCCGGGCGAGCTGAGCGGCGGTGTAGTAGCGATAGCCGCTGGTGGGATCGACGTGGGCCGGGTGCAACAGACCGGTCGCGTCGTAGTGACGCAGCATCCGGACCGAGACGCGGCCGTGCCGGGCGAAGTTTCCGATGGTGAACATGATGTCTCCGAGCTGACCGCCTGACACGGTGTGAGAGTCAACAACCGCGGCCGCGGCCAGGCTGTCTCCGTACACTGCGGGCATGGCATGCCGCATCAGTGAGCTGGTCATCGACTGCGCCGATCCCGACGGCCTGGCCGCATTCTGGAGCAAGGTCCTCGGCTACGTCGAACTCGACCGGGAGGACGACGGAAGCATCGAGATCGGACCGCCCGACGCCGGATTCGGGGGCCTGCAGCCCACCCTCGTCCTCAGCCCCAGCAGCGCCCCGCGGACCGGAAAGCTGCGACTGCACATCGACGTCAACGCCACGGACCGTGACCAGGACGCCGAGCTGGAGCGGCTGCTCGCGCTCGGCGCCGAGCCCGTCGACGTCGGCCAGACCGGCACCGAGAGCTGGCACGTCCTGGCCGACCCAGAAGGCAATGAGTTCTGCCTCCTGCGCGCCCGGCTCCAGCCTCGCTGACGGCTCCGGCCCCGCTGACCACATGCCTCTACCGCGCGGCGCCAAGGTTGCCTTCGAGGACGGTCTGGATGATCTGGGGCCGGTCCCAGAGGGCCAGGAGTTCGTTGGCGATGGCCACGATGGGCAGCGGGTCCTGGTTGCCGTGCACCGTGATGGCGGCGGCCGACAGACTGCGTGGGACGGCTCCGGCGTCGAGGAGGACACGCCATTCCTGCGGGCCGAGTTCCAGGAACTCCAGACCGGTGAGTTCGGCGATCTGCAGAGGGTCGGCGAGCGTGCCGGGGTAGGCGGCAAGGGTCCGCAGGCGGGGCAGTGCGGTGACCGGGGCGAGGCTGAGCGGCACGCTGTCCCAGACGCCGATGGACAACACCTCCAAGCCAGGGTGGGCGGCGGCCTCGACACTGGGCATGCTTCGGATGTTGACATGAGCCACGGCGGGCGGCTGGTCCTGGCCCGAGCTGCCATGTCGCCTGCTGTGCCGGTTCGCTATCAGGTCGGTGAGCGAGTCGGCGACCAGGGAGGCGCCGACGTTCCCCTCGTGGCCGATCATGATGATCTGCCCCGTATGTCCCTGTGGGCCGGGGGTCAGATCGACGGCCAGCCGGTCGCCACCGCCGTTGTCCCCGAAGACGATCCAGCCGGGTGAGCCGACCAGGCCCTGCACCGCGGCGTCGGGCGGCGTGACGACCGCCTCCTTCGCCGCGAACTCCCAACGGCAGTGGCGGGACGACGCGTCGGCGATGTACAGGTCGTCCAACGCGAAGAGCTCGCAGCCGACCGCGGTGGATTCGCGCTCCGCCGCCTCGTAGTCGTCGCCCCAGTCCTCCCAGCGCGCCCGCGTCACCCGGTAGAGCGCCTTGAGCTCGTCGGGCAGGGTGATGCCAAGGCGTGCTTCCGCAGTGGTGATCTCCGCCTCCGTCGCGCCGATGGCGCCGGGCAGCCGCTCACGCAGCGTCCGTTCCAGCAGGTCCCGATCCGCCGTAGGAGCCGGCGCCGCCCCGGGCACCGGATCGGGTAGACGGCGCCATGGCTCAGGAACGGCGCCCTCAACCAGAATGATCGCCCCCGGGTGCGGGGTGCCGATGCCGGGTTCCACGGCGGGGCTGGGCCCGAGCAGGCGGAGCGCGACCTTGCCGGTCGGCGAGATCTCGGCAGTGAACGAGACGTCGTCGACGCCGATGTCGGCGAGCGCGTGCTGAACCCGCTCCACCGCGTCGGACTCGTCCCGCATGTCCTCGGTCTGGGCGGCGCGGCCGGGCGGCGGCAGCCGTCGCCGCAGGGGCAGACTCCAGCCGTGCCGGCCGATGCGTCCCGCCACGCGGACAGACCGGGCGGCCTGCCCTTCCGCGTCGCCGGCCCGCAGCAGCCGCAGCACGGGCTCCCAGGTCGCGAAGTCGTGTATCGAGCGGGGCTTCTGATCAACCATGTGCAGACCGTACGCGGGACCACTGACATCGAAGGCCGCGGGCCCGGCGCCGCGCACACCAGCGCCTGTACCGCAGGGCGACGTCCCGTGGACGCTCCTCGCCGAGCCGGCGGGCAACGCGTTCTGTGTCCTCGTGCCCTGTCACCGGAGTCGCAGAACGCCCGGAGCGCGGTCGTCGAAGATTTCGACCAGCCAATCAAAGACAGTGGTTCCGCGCTCTTCTCTCGCTGCGGCAAGGTCGGCGCCGACAGAAGGGCGGTTGGTGGGGTGGCAGCGTGACAACCGGATCTCCAACTGGCGAGCCGTCTCCGGATAGCCGAGATGCTCGCGAGACACCTGGTGGTCGCGCCACTCGACCACATAGTCATCGTCTTCGGGCGCCCCGTATCCACCGCCGAGGCAGTCGGCGAAGGCATCGAGGTTCCGACCGAAGTAGCCGCCAGGGCCGTTGATCGCTTCGCCGATGACGCGCCAGAAGTCTTCCAGCGTTCTGATCTGCGTGCCGTCCAGCACATATATCGGTGTCACGGATCGGATGGTACGTGCCGCTCCGCGACGTGTCCCGCCCATTCCGGCCGCCTGCCCGCGGTCCGGAAAAGGCATTCTGCCCTGGGGGAATCCGTGCGGACGAAAAGGAGATGCCGCGAGGCGGTGCACCGTCCGGTCGCAGCGCTATTTCTCCGAGCCAGTGGCCGACGGCGGTACCTCGACTTGAACCTCCAGTCGCACGCGCCGCATCTCGGCCAGCGTCGGCCCCCAGTCCTCCAGGTAGTGCAGGACCAGCGACGCGACCACGTCGTCGAACGCGCCGTCGGCGAACGGCAGGCGGTCGCTCAGATCACACACATACAGGGCCACGTCGTCGCCCAGCCGCCGCCTGGCCAACGCCAGCATCTTGGCGCTGGCGTCGATGCCGGTCACGACGGCACCGCGGTCGCGCAGTGCGGCGGGCAGCGGGCCCGAGCCGCAGCCGGCGTCCAGGATCCGGCGGCCGGCCACGTCTCCGGCGAGGGCTGACATCGCGGGCCGCGCGTAGTACGCGTTCACGAGGTTGTTCTCGGTATCCGCCACGGTGCACTGCGTTCGCTACGTGCACTGTGTTCGCTACGTGCACTCCGTCTCGGCTCCCCCTGTGCTCCTTGGATGCCGAGCTCCATCGCAAGGCACCGGAGCGTTGGCTGCGGCGCCACGCTCTGCCGTGAACGCGTGCGCACGCGCGGACCGAGGTCCGATGGCCCAGCACTGTGCGCTCCTGGCAGTAGGGCTTGCGGAGCGTGCGGTTCCGGTCTGTGGACCGACGCCGGGCCGGTTCCTTACCTCCTAGCGTCGTGTCCGGCACCGCACGAGGCGCAACCGCTCCAGGAGCGCAAGGACCCCTTGTTCGTGCGTGCTGCCTGCTGTGCACGTTTTCCTGCTTGGAGTTCCCCGCGATGCCCGTGATGACAGCGGCCCTGGTGCTGCTCGCCTTGGTGATGCCCCTTGCCACAGACATGTATCTGCCCGCCTTTCCGCAATTGGCGGGGGACCTGGGCACCGATGCCTCCGGTGTCCAGCTCACGCTCACCTCGTTCCTGACAGGCATGGGGCTGGGCCAGCTGATCCTCGGACCGCTCTCGGACCGGTTCGGGCGCCGTACGCCGATCCTGGTGGGCTCGGCGGTCTGTGTCGTCGCCACCGGTCTGTGCGCGCTCGCGCCCTCGCTCGACTACCTGGTCGCCCTGCGCTTCCTCCAGGGCCTCAGCGGAGCTGCCGGCGTGGTGATCGGCCGCGCCGTCATCTCGGACGTCGCCACAGGCGCGCGAGCGGCGAAACTGCTCGGCGTCCTGATGTCCCTGCTCGCCGTCGCCCCCGCCATCGCCCCCGTGGCGGGCGGCATGGTGATCGAGACCGCCGGCTGGCGCGCGGTCTTCTGGGTCCTGGCCGCAACCTCGCTCCTCGCCTTTACGGGCGCGGTCTTCGCGGTGCCCGAGAGCCTGCCGCGCGAGCGGCGCCGGACCGGAGGCGCTCGGGCGACCCTCCGGTCGGTGCGCGAGGTCCTCGCCAACCGCAGCTACCTGGGCCACACGCTCTGTTTCGGGATGGCTCTGGCGGTGCTCTTCTGCTACTTGGGCGGCGCGTCCTTCCTCTTCCAGAACCTGCTCGGTCTGAGCGTCGCCCAGACCTCCACCGCGTTCGCCTCGGTCGGCGCCGTGAGCGTGGTCTCCGGCCTCGTGATCACCCGGCTCGTCGGCCGCTTCTCCCCCACCTCTCTGCTGCACACCGGCCTTTGGACGATGCTCGCCCCCTCCGCCGCCCTGTGCGCATGCGCCGTGGCCGACCGGCTGCGCCTACCGCTGGTTCTGGCCCTGCTGTACCTGGCCTTCATCGGCATCAGCCTGGTCGCCGTCAACGCGAGCGCACTCGCGCTGGAGCGCGTCCCCCATGCCGCCGGAACCGGCTCCGCTCTCCTCGGCACCGCCCAGAGCGTCCTGAGTGCCATCGCCGCCCCACTGGTCGGCCTCGGCGGTGAGCACACCGCACTGCCCATGTTCGCGGGCATGACCATCTCGGCCGTCCTCGCCTTGCTCGCCTTCCTCGCGCTGAGCCTGACCAGGACCACCCACCGCGAAGCCCCGATCGGCAGCGCTCACTGAGCCTTTTCAGCGCTGCCTCTCCAGGGTGACGACGGCCTTGGTGATGACGGTCATGCGGTTGGGGCTGATCCGGGATCTGCGGAAGCCGCAGCCGCCCGCCACCCCGGCATCACTCCCGGCAGCCTGCACTCCGCCATCGTCACCATCCGCGCGCCTGACAGAAGGAACCGAGCAACGCCGAGGCGTACCAGAGCGCCCATCACCGCGCCGCCGAGATCGCCATCGCCGAAGGCGGCGGCAGGAGAGGTGCCAGGCCGGGTGACCGCGTTCCCCCGGATGGGTGCCGCAGCGGGCCGCGGCCTGAGTATTGAAGTCATCCCTCGAGCCAGCTACTGCTGTGACCGCATACGCATTTCTGGTCTCCGTCCCTGACTAGGAGGCACCGCCCGTAGCGCCCACCGCTGTTCGCGCCGCCGCCACGAATGCTGCGATCGCAGGGTGCCTGCCGCCGCCCGCGCGGAAGGCGACCTTCGAGCGACGGAAGAGGGGCAGCCGGGTCAGGACCACACCCTCGGGAGCGTGTGCGGTGGCCATCTCCGGTACGAATCCCGCACCTTGCCCGATCGCGGCCAGTGCCAGGACCGTACGGAAGTCGTTGACCTGATGGCGGATGCGCGGCTGGAAACCGGCCGCCTGACAGGCGCGTACGGCCATCGCGTGACCGGTCGTACCGTCCCGGGCCGTGATCCATGGGGACGTGGCCCACGGTCCGAGCAGCTTCGCCAGCGTGTCGCCAAGGGCGGCAGGACCGGTAGCGGGAGCGCTGTCGGTGGCGCCGCCGCCCGTGGCCAGGTACATCGACTCCTCCAACAGGGGCACCTGATCAACCGTGGTGTCCGGTGACGCGGGAACGAAGTCGTAGTCGTGGACGAGGGCCACGTCGAGCTCGCCGGCGCGCAGGCCGTCGGAGACTCGCGCCGAGTCGATCTCCTGCAACATCGGTTCCAGCGCGGGATGCCGCAGGGCTAGTTCGGCCAGCGTGGCGGGCACGATCGCCAGGCCGCCAGAGGGAAACGTCCCGATCCGCAGTGGCCCGCCGATGCCCTCGCGTGCCCCGGCCAGCTCGGAGACCGCCAGTTCGAGACGTTCGAGAACGGCGTCGGCGTGGGTGACGAGGGTGCGGCCCGCAGGCGTGAGCACCACCCGTCTGCCACTTCGCTCCAGCAGGGGCACGCCAGCCTCGCGCTCAAGCACGCCCAGCTGCTGGGAGACGGCCGAGGCAGTGAAGGAATGTGCCTCGGCCACGGCCGCGATGGTGCCGCGTCGGTCCAGTTCGCGCAGCAGATGGAGACGTCGGACATCAAGCATAAGATGATCTTACGTATGAGCGAAGAAATGTGAACTGGATCTACGGGTTTGCGTCGGTCAGGCTGGGCGCATGAAGCCCGAAGCGAACCTCACCGGCCTGTTTGTCCCCTTGGTGACTCCGTTCACCGACGACCTGCACCTCGCCCCGGACGCGCTCGCCTGCCTCGCCAGCGAGGCGCTGTCGGCCGGCGCTCGCGGACTCGTTGCCCTGGGCACCACCGGGGAGGCAGCCACGCTGACCGCCGAGGAGAAGCGGGCAGTGGTCCGCATCTGCTCGGCCGCCTGCCGGGCACACGGAGCTCCGCTGATCGTCGGCGTCGGCACCAACGACACTGCCGCCGCCGTCACGACGCTGCGGGAGCTCGCTCAGAGCGGTGACGTCACCGCGGCGCTGGTTCCCGCGCCGCCCTACACCCGGCCCGGTGAGGCGGGAACGCTGGCGCACTTCACGGCGCTCGCCGAACAAGGGGGCCTGCCGCTGGTCGTCTATGACATCCCGTACCGCACCGGTCAGCCCCTCAGCACCAGCACCCTGAACACGATCGGGCACCTACCGGAGGTCGTCGGGGTCAAGTACGCGACCGGCGCGATCGACGCGGCCACGATGGAACTGCTCGGCTCGTCGTCACCGGGCTTCGCGGTGCTCGGCGGCGACGACGCCGTCATCTCGCCGCTGCTCGCGGCGGGCGCCCACGGCGGCATCCTGGCGTCGGCCAATGTCCGCACCGCTGACTTCGCCGAGCTGATCTCGCTGTGGCAGCGGGACGCTACCGGACCGGCCCGCAAGCTGGGAGCAGGGCTGGCCCGGCTGTCCGCCGCGCTCTTCGCCGAGCCGAACCCGACCGTGATCAAGGGGGTATTGCACGCCCAGGGCCGCATCCCCAGCCCGGCCGTCCGGATGCCGCTGCTGGCCGCCTCTGCCGATTCGGTCCGGCGGGCGGCGGACCTGGCCACAATCCGGACCAACGCCCACCACGAGGCCGCAGCCTGACACGGGCCCGTGGTCACCGGCGGAACCTGGTGGACTTCGATGCAAGCCGATTGCGCCCGCCCGCTCCCCGCCCACGGCACTCCCCGCGTGGGCGAGCCCTCGGGGCGGCCGAGGCGGCGGGTCGATCCATAACGTGGACGTGTCAGCAGCTGTGACGATGAGATTGCGGCGATGCCCGAATGACTGATGAGATCCGGAAGACATACCTGCAGGCTGCCGAGAAGGCGGTGTACCTGCTTGCCACAGAGCAGGTCGCCCGATGCTGGGAAACCGAGTCCGTGCTCCCCGGGATGTCAGTGGGTGGGCTGGCCGGTCACCTTGCGCGTAGCGTCCTCCAGGTCGAGTGGTTCCTCGACGGCCAGGTATGCGGCGCAGAACCGGTGTCACCGGTTCGGTACTACGCGCGGCTCTCAGATACGTCGTTGCCGCACTCTGCGCTGAACGTCGGGGTGCGTGCCCGCAGCGAGGAAACTGCTGCAGCCGGCCCCACTGTCGTGGCTGAGCAGGCCCGGGCAGCGTGGGTGGGACTGTCTCAGCGGCTGGGCGTGGAGCCGGCCGATCGACGAGTGGCCGTCCTCCATCGGCCGGGAGAGGAGATGTTCCTCGACGGATACCTGCAGACCCGTTGCGTCGAGCTGACGGTGCACCTCGATGACCTCGCGCTCAGTGTCGATGCGCCATGCCGAGTGCCCGATGCTGCGCTCGCCATCGCGGTGGATTTGCTGGTCGCAGCCGCCCGGGACCAGCACGGGCGATCAAGCCGTGTTGCATGCACTCGCCAGGCGTGAGCGTGACGTTGACCAGGCCCTGCGTGTGTTGTAGTTCCTCCGCACTGCAGACGGGCCATCCCCCAAGGCCAGGAAATTAGCGTTCGGCCTCCGGTGCCAAGAGGACTGGTGCGAGGCTGATGTGCCCTCGGTTTGCGCGATGGGCATATCGCCCGAGAGCGAGGCTTTCAACGTTGCCTCTCCAGGGTGAGAACGGCCTTGGTGATGACGGTCATGCGGTTGGGGCTGATCCGGGATCTGCGGAAGATCTGCCAGCACTTCAGCCGTGCCATGCCGCGTTCGACAGGGGCCCGTGCCTGGGCGAGGGCACGGTTGACAGTGCGCTGAGTGGGAGTGAGCTCCCCGCCGGGCGGTCGTTTGAGGCCTGTGGTGACCCATGGGCCGGCGCCCGTGTAGGCGCGGTCGGCGAGGATCGGGACACCTTGTCGCTCGCAGATCCGGACGATCTTGTGGGTGCGGGTGGCGGTCAGATCGTGGCTGTGGCCCGGCAGGGCGGGCGAGATCCAAAGCACTTCGCCGGCCGAGTTCGGTGACGACCTGGACGTTCACGCCGTGCCGGCGGTGCTTGGCGGAGTAGTCGGCACGGCTGTCGCCGACGAGGTCGCACTCGACGAGTGTCCCGTCCAGCAGGACGAAGTCCGGGTCGTTCTCGCGCAGCGTTTTGAGAAGGCCCGGGGCGCGATTGGCGAGCAGTCCGGTGACGGCGGTGACGTAGGCGTGGGCGGTGACCCACTCGACCAGGGCGTGTGGGAGGTCGAGTGCGGCAGGATGCGGAACCAACAGGGCTCCTACGCCGATGGGTTGAGACTTCGAACACCTCCCTCAACGGCACTGGAGCCCTGTGCGTTGCGAACCCCTCCCTCATCCCGGCCCCGTCACCCGATCAGCGGCCACGCTGAAAACGCTCATTGAGCAGTCGAGTGCCTCGACGCAGTCCTGGGCGGCCTGGGCCGAGCGCGGCAGCATGAGGTTCTCGTAGGCACGGACGGCGTCGTCGATGCCGGATTCGGTGATGAGGGCGTGGGCGAGATCGGTGCTGCGGTCCACCCGGTCTCGCGCTATTGAGGTGCGATCGCCTTGACCCAGTCGTCGACGGTGACGACATCCGCCCACTGCGGGAACAGCCGCTCGATGAGGACCCGGTGCAGCTCCGGGTCGGTGTCCAGGCAGGCGTCGGACAGGACGGTGAGGCCGAAGTCCAGATCGTTCGCCTGGCAGAGGGTGGACAGCACCACGGCGCTGGTGGCGATGCCGGTGAGCACGAGGCTGTCGATACCGCGCGCCCTCAACACCACGTCGAGATCGCTGCCCGCGAACGCGCTCGCCCGTCTCTTGGTGACCACCACCTCGCCCGCCCGGGGCGCGACCTCGGGGTGGATCTCGGTGCCTGGGGCGCCCTCGACGAAGAGGCCGGCCCGTGCGATGGCGGTGAGCGCCCTGTTGCGCGTGCCGACTTCCGGGAAACCGGGACGGAGCGCGATGACCACGTAGATCACAGGAATGTTCGCCGCCCGGGCCCCGTCGATCGCTCTGCGCAGGCGTGGCAGATATCCGGAGCCGTCATCGGCGATGTCCACGATGGCCTGTTGGACGTCCATCACGAGAAGGGCGCTGGTCATGTCGCCTCCAGGAACGAGGTCAGGGGAGTCTTCGCGCCGGCCGTCGGCGGTCTTCGGATGTCACTGCCCCTGATAGGGCGGCTGTTGTGGCGGTTGGGCGCCGTACGGTCCGGGGTACTGCGGCGGCTGTCCCGGAGGGGCGACCGGCGGATACGCCTGCGCGCCCGGCTGCTGCGCCGGCGGGAACCCCTGGCCGGGCTGCTGGGCGGGCGGATACGGCGCCTGGTGCGGCATACCCGGACCCGCGCCCCAACCCCCGGGGGCCACCTGCGACTGCGCGCTCCTGCCGCGCGTGCTCAGCGCCACGGCGACGACGACCACGATCGCGGCCAGCACGCCCAAGCCCACCAACAGCAACAACACCGACGCGATCATCTGCGCCCCTCCCATGCTTCCGGCCCGTGCGGACACGCCACGGCGTTGACCCAACACGACCCTACTGGTGACCCACCACGACCCTACTAGGGGACGACAGCGGCGGCGTTCAGCGAGGACTACACGCCCGTGGTCTGTCTCTCCCCCCTGCCCAACGGCACGGGCTGCGTGGACATCGGCTGTCCGGGGCCCTCCGATCGGTACCTCGCCTGCTCGCGGAGGGCTTCGATCAACGTCGTGACGTGGGGGCGGTCGTGACGGCGGCCGATGGTGGCGACGCCGATGTGCCGGGTCGGAGCCGGCGGCTCGATCGGGACGGCGCGCAGACCCGGCACCGTCGGGACGAGCGCGATGGAAGGGATCAGGGAGATCCCCATTCCCGCGGCGACGAGCGAGCGGGCGAAGAAGTAGTCGGTGGTGGTGCCGCGCACTTCCGGTTCGAAGCCCGCGCGCTCGGCGTAACGGCGCAGGTACGCCTCGGTCTTGAGGCAGCCGAGCACCCAGGGCTCGGCTGCCAGCTCGGCGATGTCGAGTGACGCGCGGTCGGCGAGTCGGTGCTCGTCGGGCATGACGACGTGCAGGGGGTCTTCCAGGAGTGCGGTCCACTGCAGGCTGTTGCCGGAGCCCGGCCCGACAGGCAGCGGGCCGTCGAAGTGGTAGGCGAGTGCGAGGTCGACGGCGCCTTGGCGGACTAGGGGCACGGTGTCCTCGGGCTCTCCCTCCCGGACGTGGAGCAGGGTGCCGGGATGGCTTGCCATGAGCCGGGGGAGGGCGTCGGGCAGGAGGTGCCTGCCGCCGCTGGTGAAGGTGGCGACGGTGAGCTGTACGCGGCCCGTGCTGAGCCGCTCGACCTGCTGCCTCGCCTGTGCGAGCTCGGCCGCGACGGACTCGGCGGCCCCGACCATGATCTGGCCGGCCTGGGTGAGGGTGACCCCGCGCGTGCTGCGTGCCACGACCTGGGCACCGAGGCTGCGTTCCAGCACCGCTACGTGCTGGGAGACGGCGGAGGGGGTGAGGTGGAGAGCCGCGGCCGCCTTGCTGAAGCTGCCGTGGTCCGCCACCGCCCGCAGGACGCGGAGCCGCTGCACATCGATCAACAGTATTCCTTAACACGCTTCCAGCAAGCCGTCACTTCACCTGATGACGGTAGGCGTCCAGGGTGGGGGCATGCAAAGAATCTGCGTCATCGGCGGCAGCCGCTACTTCGGAAGGCTCCTGGTCGAGCGCCTCCAGGCGGCCGGCCACCAGGTCACCGTGCTCAACCGCGGCTCCGCTCAACCGCCCACCGGTGTCGAGCACCTCGTTGTCGACCGCGACGACGAGGCCGGTCTCGTCGCCGCCCTCGGCTCGCGCACCTTCGACGTGGTCGTCGATCAGATCTGCTACACCCCCGTGCAGGCCGCGATCGCCGCCCGCGCCTTCGCCGGCCGCACCCGGCGCTACGTCATGACCTCCACGATCGAGGTCTACGACCCGGCGACCGCCGCGCTGCCGGCCGTGCCGGCGGGTATCACGGTGCCGGAGGAGAACGTGGACCCGCGCGCCTGGCAGGTGGCCGTCGACCTCCCCTGGCACGACGAGGCATACCTGGAGGCGCACTACGCCGAGGGCAAGCGCCAGGCGGAGGCCGTCCTCACCCGGGACGGCGGCTTCGCGTTCGCCTCGGTGCGCAGCGCGCATGTGCTCGGCGGCGGCAGAAGGGAGTTCACCGGCCGACTCGCCCACTACACCGAGCGCATCGCCCAGGGCGACGAGATCGTGGTGCACGCCGAGGCGCTGCCGACGGTGTTCATCCACTACGAGGAGCTGGCGGACCTGCTGCTGTGGGCGGCCACCGCCACCGACTTCACCGGTCCGGTCAACGCCTGCTCCGACGGCCTGCTCGATGTGCGCGACCTGGCCGCGATCGTCGCCGCGCGGACCGGCCGCGAGCCCGTCTACCGGACCGTCGCCGCGGGCGGGGCCGCCTCACCGTTCTCCTTCGACCGGCACTACGCCATGAGCAACACCCGCGCGAAACAGCTGGGCTTCGCCTTCTCCCGTACCACCGACTGGCTGCCCGGCGCCGTCGCCGAAACGATCACCGCATCCGCCGCTCCCGCCTGAGGAAACACCAACCGCCATGCAGTACCGCACCATCGCCGACATCACCGTCAGCGCCATCGGCCTGGGCGCCATGCCGCTGTCCATCGAGGACCGCCCGGACGAGAAGCGGGCCATCGCCACCGTCCACGCCGCCCTCGACGCCGGCGTCACGCTCATCGACACCGCCGACAGCTACCACTGGCACGCCGGCGAGGCAGGCCACAACGAGCTCCTGATCGCCCGCGCCCTGGCCCGCTACGGCGGCGACACCTCCGGCGTCCTGATCGCGACCAAGGGCGGGCGCGGCCGTCCCGGAGACGGCAGCTGGACCGTCACCGCCACCCCGGAACACCTCAGGCACGCCGCCGAGGCCTCCGCCAGGCGACTGGGGGGCGAGGCCATCGGCCTGTACCAGCTGCACAAGCCGGACCCGGCCGTGCCCTGGGCGGAGTCCGTCGGCGCCTTGCACGACCTGCTCGACGCCGGCACGATCCGCGCCGCCGGCATCTCGAACGTGACCACCGACCAGATCTGCCAGGCGCATCAGATCCTCGGCGACCGACTCGTCTCGGTACAAAACCAGTACTCGCCCGCCATCCGGGACAGCGAGCCCGAGCTGCAACTGAGCGCACAGCTGGGCCTGGCGTTCCTGCCCTGGAGCCCCCTGGGCGGCATCTCCCGCAGTTCCCTCGACGGCCCCTCCGGCCCGACCTCTGCCGGCACCGCCTTCCACCGCATCGCGGCCGAGCACGGCGTCAGCCCGCAGCAGATCGCCTTGGCCTGGCTGCTGCACCGCTCCCCCGCGGTGATCCCGGTGCCGGGAGCCAGCCGCCCGACCTCCATCACCGACTCGGCCCAGGCCACGGAACTCCGGCTGAGCCCGGGAGAGCTGACACAGCTCGAGGACGCGCTGCCGGGCTGAAGCAGCCGCGGGCGTCGACGGGTTCGGCCCGCGACGGCCGGGCAGGGTCGGGCGGCCCCGAGTCGCTCCGAACGGGCAGATAGCCTGGGCCCGTCAGCGAAGATCGCAGAAGGGCGGAGCACATGGCAGACATCGTGGAGACGGCAGCGCGGAAGGTCTTCGAGCGCTACGACGTCGACGGGGACGGCCAGGTCACCGCGGACGAATACCGCAAGGTCGTGGCGGAGCTGGAGGGCTCGGAGATCACCGAGGCGCAGGCCCAGGAACTGATCGACTCGCTCGACACCAACGGCGACCGCCAGATGTCGTTCGAGGAGTTCTGGGCGGCCATGAATGGCTGACACCGCCGGGTCCGGCACATGAACCTGCCGGACCCGGTTCGTCACCCCGCCGGTTCCCGCGTGTGTGCTCAGTCAGCCGACACGGCTATCTGGGCCTCGTAGCGCACCTGCTCCACCGTGACACCGGCTTCGCGCAGCCGCTGCGCATACGCCTCGACCTCGTCCCGCAGCGGGTCGTACCCGGCGGTGATCGCCAGTGTCGGAGGGGCGGCGGCCAGGGTGGCGGCGTCCGCGTGGAGCGGCGAGACGCGCGGGCCCTCGCCCTCCGGCCAGTACAGCTTGACGGGAACGCCGTCGGCCAGCGCGTCCTCGGTCCGGGCCACCGCTGCCGGCTCGCCCCCGAGGTCGGCCCACATCCCGTCCATCGCCGCGCGGGCCACGGGAGCGAGAAGTTCGTGGAGCTGGGGAACACCGCGCTACACGACCATGCCGAGCACCGCCCGCGCCTCCGGGTCGAGGGGCGTCCTGGTGGTGATGACGATCTTGCCTCGCAGGTGGCCGTCGTCGAGTCGGCGGTAGGCGTCGGCCGCCTGCTCCAGGGGGAAGACCGCTTCGAGGGGCATGCGGAGGCGGCCGTCTTCGATCATGGGCATGACGTCCTCCATGACCTGCGGCAGGGGGAGCATCCCCCGGGAGAAGCGCACGCCGTGCCGGGCGGCGTCGAGGTCGGCGATGGTGACGACCTTCTCCGGGTTTCCGGTCAGTTCGACGGACAGGGGCAGGACGCCGCGGCCGGAGGCGTCGAGCACGGCGTCGATGCCCTGCGGGGCGGCGGCGCGTATCCGTTCGGCCAGGCCGTCGCCGTAGGTGACGGGGGTGGCGCCGAGTTCGCGGAGGAAGGAGTGGTTGGCTTCGCCGGCGGTGCCGATGACCGTGGTGCCCAGGGCGCGGGCGAGCTGGACGGCCACGAGACCGACACCGCCCGCGGCGGCGTGCACCAGCAGGGTCTGACCGGCGACCACCCCGAGCTGGCGCAGGGTGCGATACGCCGTCTCGGTGGCGATCGGCAGGGCGGCGGCCTGCTCGAAGGTGAGGGCATCGGGCTTGGCGACGATGTCGTCGGCGTCGGCCAGCGCGTGGGTGGCGACGGCGTCCGGCTGGGCGGTGCGTCCCAGCACCGGCCGGCCGGTCTTCCACCGCGTGACACCGGGACCGACGGCGTCGATGACACCGGCCATCTCCAGACCCAGTGGCTGGGGTTCGGCGGGGGCCTCCTGGCCGGGAGCGAACAGGCCCCGGCGCTTCTTGGAGTCCAGGGCGTTGGCGCCTGCGGCGTGGATGCGGACGCGGACCTGGCCGGGGCCGGGCTCGGGCAGCGGCACCTCGGTCACTTCGAGTACCTCGGGGCCGCCGTAGACGGCGTGCTGGAGTCTGCGGGCGAGGGCGCTCATGACGGATCCTTCAGGTAGGTGTGGAAGGTTGCGAGGGGGGCCGGGGCTCGCGGAAGCGCGCCCTGGGCGGTCGGTCCGCCGTTCCCCGGCCGGTCGAGGGGTCCCGGTCAGACGAGGGGCCCCGGTCAGACGGGCAGGGCCGGGTAGTCGGTGTAGCCGCGCTCGTCGCCGCCGTAATAGGCCGCCCGGTCGGGCTCGTTGTAGGGGCCGCCGGACGCGAGGCGGCGCGGCAGGTCGGGGTTGGCCAGGAACAGCGCGCCGAAGGCGATCAGGTCCGCGGCGCCGTTCTCGACCAGGCCGAGGGAGTCGTGGCCGGTCGGCTCGGGGTGCGTGAACGGGTTGAGGACGAACGTGCCGGGCCAGTCCTTGCGCAGGCGCCCGGTCAGACTCTGGTCGGGGCCTTCGAGTACGTGCAGATAGGCCAGGTCCAGCGGGGCGAGACCGGCCACCAGGGCCGTGTAGGTCTCCTCCAGATCCGCCGGGTCGGTCTCGGCGATGTCGTTGAAGGGGGTGCCGGGAGAGATGCGGATACCGGTCCGGTGGGCGCCGATCGCCTCGGCGACGGCCCCGGCGACCTCGACGGCGAAGCGCACCCGGCCCGCGGCGTCGCCTCCCCAGGTGTCGGTGCGCTGATTGGCATTGGGGGCGAGGAACTGGTGGATCAGGTAGCCGTTAGCGCCATGGATCTCCACCCCGTCGAAGCCGGCGGCGATCGCGTTGCGCGCCGCTTCGGCGAAGTCGGCGATCGTCCGCACGATCTCGTCGTGCTCCAGTTCGTTCGGCGTGACGAAGTCCTGGGGACCCTGGCGGGTGTACACCTGCCCCTTCGCCGCGACGGCGGAGGGGCCCACCGGGGTCAGACCGTCGGGCAGCAGGCTGGGGTGGCCGATGCGGCCCGTGTGCATCAGCTGCGCGAAGATCACCCCGCCCTCGCGGTGGACCGCGTCGGTCACCTGCCGCCAGGCGGCGACCTGCTCGGCGGAGTGCAGGCCCGGGGTGTCGGGGTAGCCCTGGCCGATCACCGACGGCTGGACGCCCTCGGTGATGATCAGGCCGGCACTTGCCCGCTGGGCGTAGTAGGTCGCCATCAGCTCCGTCGCGGTGGCCCCCGGCCCATAGGCGCGGCTACGGGTCATCGGCGCCATCGCTATGCGGTTGGCCAGACGCCTGCCGCCCAGCTCGATCGGATCGAACGCGGTCGTCATGATCATTCCCTTGGTGAGGAGCGGGAGGCCGCCGGGCACGACGGCACTCCATCGGTGTGCAGGTGCTCATCGCACCGCGTTACCTGTTCGAACAAGTAAAGCACGCCGCTCATTCCTCCCCCGCCACGTGACCCGCGCCACCCGACGAGCCTCCAGTCGGTGCTACCTGCCGCCTTACGGGCACATCGAATGACTCGAAGGATGAAAGAAGCGCAGCAAAGGGCGGTTATCCTGATTACTGTCCGGCCAGTTTCAGCAGCCGGGGAGGCGAGGAAGGGACGATCTTGATGAGCCGGGCATCCAGCCAGGACACGCAGAAGCAGCAGCAGAAGGCGGCGCCGGCCACCTCCACGGTGCCGGTGCCCGCCTCCGCCCATGCGGGGCCGGTCAGTCACGCGATCTTCCGCGTGGCCCGGCTCCACCGCATGATCGCCGGGCAGCTCCTGCGCCCCCTCGGCCTCCACCTCGGCCAGGAACTGGTGATGATGCATCTGTGGGAACTCGGCCCCCAGCGGCAGACCGACCTCGTACGCCTGATCGACTCCGACGCCGCCACCATGACCCGCAGCATCAAGCGCCTGGAAAACGCCGGCTTCGTCCGCCGCCGCCCCTGCCCCGACGACAGGCGGGCCGTCATCGTCGAACCGACGGCCGCCAGCCAGGCACTGCGTCGGGAAGTCGAACGCATCTGGACCGAACTCGAAGACGCCTCGACGGGCGGCCTCACCGCCGATCAGCAGTCCGCATCGCTGGAGGCCCTGCGGCTCATCGAGGAAAGTCTCGCCCGCGCGGCCGCACGCACTCCCCCGCCCCAGGAGGGATGAGCCCGCAACCGCGCGCCATGGGGCCCATGACGGAACGGAAGGGGGCCGGACAGCCCTTCACCGTGCAGCACAGGGGCCGTCGAGCAGGGCCAGAAGCCGATGTCGATCGTGATCACGGCCGGGCAGTGCGGGATCCGCTGCACCATCCCGGACAACACCGCTAGGCCGCGGGCGACGGGGCGTGGGGCGGGTCGGCTCGCCACTCGGCTGCGATGCCCCGCAACAGCGGCGGGTACACGAGCAGGTGCCGGAACGGCGCGATCGCGGCCATATAGGCCCGCCCGAACAGGCCGTTCGGCTTCACCAACACAGCCATCTGGCCACGGTAGCCGCCGACTCCGTCCGGGACCCAGCTCATGTGCATCACTCCGTGCATGGTCCGGTTGCTCATCTCCGACGCCCACTCGTTGCCCGTCAGATAGATCGAACGGAAGGGCAGACGGTCGAACTCGGGCCCGAACGGGCCGTCGCGCAGATCGGTGGGCAGCCGGTCGCGCAGCGACGGAACCCGGGAGCCGATGTCGGAGTCGGGGCCGTCCCAGCCGAGCAGCTTCCCGAGTTTCCAGCGGATCGCGAAGAGCGTACGGGCGACCCAGGACGGGCTGTCCGACGTGTCACCCCCGATGGTCTGCCGTACCAGGTGCCCGAAGTCGTCAGGGCCTCCCGGCGTCGGCAGCGCCCACACGTCATAGAGACGGAAGTCGCCCGCCATCTCGTGGATCAGCCAGGGCCGGGAGGTGTGCGCGGTGTCGGGGAGTCTCATTCGTGAACCTCTCTGGGCGTGTGACGACACATGTGTCGATCGTCGCCAACGCCCCCGCGCGCGGGCCTCCTTCGAAGGTCGCGACCGTATCCGCAGCACGGGTGAGGCGGCCCTCCCACCGCTCACCCCTGGTTGATGCGCTCGCCGTCACTGACAGCACATCGCTACGATCACGACGGCTCACCGCCCCGACTTGGGGTTTCCCGTCGTGTGCGGTCAGGACTGGGGAGGGTTGCGGCACAGGCAGAACGGATGCCCGGCCGGGTCGAGGTAAACCTGCCACCCGTAGCCGGACTCGCCGACGAAGCTCTTTTGGAGGGTGGCGCCCAGCTTGATCACCCTGAGGTGCTCGGGCTCGAACTCGTCCACTTCGAAGTCGAGGTGGAACTGCTGCGGATGCTCCTGGCCCGGCCAGCTGGGCTGCTGGTAGTTCTCCACCCGCTGAAACGACAGCTCGACGCCGTCGTTGCGCAGGTTGACCCAGTCCTCGGTGCTGATGTCGGTGTTGATCTCCCAGCTCAGCAGCTCGGCGTAGAACTCGGCCAGCTTCCAGGGGTCGGGGCAGTCGAGGATGACATCGGTGAACTTCAGCATCCGATCACCATAAATGCGGCGTCGGCCGCCTGCGATGCATTAATCCGCGCCTCGATGTTGCGCTCGGGCAGGTAACGCCGAGGGTCGGTACGGCCGATGGCCGGTACCGTCGCGATCGGCGCGGTTGCGTATCTGCCGCGCCACCGCCACCGCCATCGAGGAGGGCCGGGACCTGTCCTCGATGGCGGTGACCTGACCGACCCCGCCTACCGGCTGCTGCCGGCTGAACGGGCCGGCCTCACTTCAGGTGTCGGCCGAAGAACCGGTTCCCGTCCTCCACCTCGAACCACGGGGTGCCGGTGTGCCCGCCCATATTGGCGTGCAGCGTCTTCTCCTTGGTACCGAAGGCGTCGAAGAGGTCCAAGGCCCGCTGCCGGGGGTTCCCCTCGTCGTCCCACTGCAGCAGGACCAGCAGCGGAATGGTGACCTGCCGGGCCTGCTCGCGCTGGGCGCTGGGCACGTAACCCCCGGCGAAGAAGCCGGCGGCGGCGATGCGCGGCTCGACCACCGCCAGCCGGATGCCGAGGGCCATCCATCCCGAGTACCCGACCGGGCCACCAATCTCGGGCAGCGCGAGGAGGGCGTCCAGAGTGGTCTGCCATTCCGGGACCGCCTTTTCGACCAGCGGGCCGATGAAGGACTCGAAGATCTCGTCGACCGGCTCGCCGGCCTGCATCGCCCGGCGGAGGTCGGCGCGGGCCTGCTCGTCGGCGGCGGAACGGGGCCGGTCACCGCACCCGGCGGCGTCGATGGTGGCCACCGCGTAGCCGTACGCCGCGGATTGCCGGGCCCGGGCCACCAGCCGGGGTTGCGCCTTGGGCAGGCCGTTGTTGTGGGCCATCAGGATCAGCGGGGCCGGTGCGGCGGATCCGGGCGTCCACAGGGTGCCGGGGATCTCGCCGAGGGTGAATTCGCGCTCGAGGACACCGTCGTCGAGGCGCTGTTCGGAAGTGAAGTGCATGGTCGTGCCTTTCGGGAGTGCGCTTGAACGGCGCTCCCGGACGACACCTACCGCCCGACCGTGACCCCGGAGGGGAGCACCCATGTCGATACTGCGTTCACGGGTACCACCTCCTCTTTCTCTCGCACGGCCTCCGGGAAAGTAGCAGTGGCCGCCACGCTCCGCCAACGGGTTTTGCGGAGGCTCCCTGACACGGGCCTTCTCGCATCTCAGGCCCGGAAGCCGGCCGCTCCCCTGCTCGGCGCGGCGGGCCGTCCTCAGGGCCCTCGCCCCACTCAGTGTCAGGAGTTCACTTCTTCAAGAGCACCAGGAGCAGGGTGACGACCACGACGCCGATGCCGATCGCGGCACCCAACACCGGGTTGTAGTAGGCGATGTGGACGGCGAGTCCACCAAGCACGAGGGCGAAGGCAATGCGAAGGTCCATGCCTCCAGGGCCCGTGGGGAGCGCGGGGATTTTCATGCCCGGCCGATGAAAAAACCGCGGCGGCGGCCGCGTCCTGTAAGGGAGCCCGGGGTTGGTGCCCGGTATGAGGAAAGGGACAACATGGGACAGCGCTCAGGGGACGGGAACTGCTCCGTGGATCCGCCCCCTCGGCTGTCGAAAGACAGGGAAGAGGAGCTGAAGGAGGCGCTGCAGACCATCGAGCCGCGGTTGATCGCCTCCGTCACTCGGATCACCCATGACTATCACTTGGCGCAGGACATCACCCAGGAGGTATGTCTCGCGGTCTTCCAGGAGTTCCGTAAGGGTACGAAGTTCGAGAAGCCGGTCATCGTCTTCGCCACGGTGGTGGCCCGTAACAAGATCAACAGTCACTACCGGCGCAAGCACGCCTCCCTGGAGCGGTCCTACGGCGATCTGCCGGAAGACTCACGCTTGTTGGGCATGGATCCGACCGCTGGACTTGAGTATCTGGAGTTGCTGGAGTCGGTGAAGGCCGCGATCGCCGATGAGCGCCAGGCCGCCGTCTGGGAGCTCAAGCACGTGTGGGGTCTGAAGGGCACCGAGATCGCCGAACTGCTGGAGATCTCCTCGGCAACCGTGAGCAGGGAGCTGGCCGAGGCCGAGGCGAAGGCCAGGCTCCAGCAGGGCGAGGAGGAAGTCGAACCTGTGTAGACCGAGACCGGGCTCCCGGCGGCTGTCCTTCGGCGGCCGCCGCGCCCCGGCCGTGGCACCAGGGCGTCGGACGGATGGAACCCGAGCTGAGGACATAGGCCACAACAGAGCCGTGTCTTCAGCGCGGTGGCTATCACCGTAAACCGACAGATGGAGATCTTGTATGAACGACCGTCACTCCTCTCCCCACGAGAGGATGCTGGCCTACCTCCGAGAGGGGGACCAGCTCACTCCTCCAGCCTTGGGCAGCGAACACGATGGGGAGACGCTGTACCGGGCGCTTTCCGGCATCGTGGACAGCGCCGACACAGAGGATCTCGAAACCCACGGCACCTATGGCCCCCGCTACGACTCGCCGATCGCTTGGTACGAGTCCGGGCAGGGCGTCGAGCGAGACCGACCGGCGGTCCACCAGTGACCGGACGACGCAGCCCGTTACGACTGGAGATCCCGACCGGCGGGCAGCTGAGCCTGACCGCCTCATGGCTCGTCGCCCTCTGCTCACCACGGCGGGTGTTATCGGCCGCCGTCTGCATGCTTTGTGGCCTTGTACGGGGGTGGCCACAAAGCGTCAGGCAGAGCGCAACGGCATAGGCACACGTAGGACCGAACGGCGCAGCAGCCACAACGGGGAGGCTGCTGCGCCGGCCGGTCCCCCACGGTGAGGCGGAGTGATCGAGATGGCACCAACGCGCCGACCAGGACGCGACGAGGCCCGGCGACATACTCGCCGGGCCTTGCGCCATCGGCAGGGCCGGCAGGGTAACTGGCGCCTCTCCCCTGTGGCCTTGAGCCACGGCCGGTTGCCGGCCCTGTGCCGACAGCCGGTTGTCAGTGCCCCTGCGTAGGCTTCCGAACATGGTGCCCAAGAGTTTCTACGACGTGAGGTTCGGCGTGTCCCCTGGCGCGGCCAGGAAGGACGCTCACCACATCTGCGGCAGCCTCGACGAAGCCATGGCCGCTCTGGACTCCGAACTCGCGGAGTCCATCAACGTGTGGCTGCTGTTCAACTACAGCCGCGGTGCGGATCTGTACCTGGACGTGTATCAGCGGGGCGAAAGAACGCGTTCGATAGATCTCCACCCGTTCGTCACCATCCGAGTCGACGGCTACCCGGACATCACCTTCCGTGGATCGGGGAAGCCCACCGGCTACGCCGTTGGTGCGGATGATCCGGAGAAGGTGAGGATGGCGCTTGCCGACGGGATGTTCTTCGGCGACTTCGACGACAGGATCGAGGTCACTGTGGACTGGGACAGCATGCTCGTCCCACCGCTCGTGGGTGAGACAGCTCAGGACGGTGACTACGTCATGCTCGGCGACGGCCCGCTTGAAGACCTTGATGAACTTGACGGCCTCGAAGGGGACGAGTTGGAGGACGAGCTGATCGACCGGGGTTACGTCGAGTACGGGGATCACGATTTCGATGCGTGAGCCGGATGGGCAATGACCTCGTCACACCGTGGATGCTGAGGTGCATGGTCGTCGGGCCGCCTGTCGACGGCCATGGCCATCGCGGGCCGGGCCTGGTGACCTCCCACAGACCGGCCGGCGCGATCCAACTCCCCGTTCCCCGCACCCCTGCCGCCCGACGACGCCCGCCTCACCACATAGGACACGCTCCAAGTCGTCAGCGCCGCACCGCCGATGCCCTTCAGCCTGCGGATCCCGCCTGCGCGGCGACGACGGTATCGGGATGACGGCCACCTGCCGGACGAGGTCGCCAGCGGCAAGGCCACACGGGCCCATTTCAAGGTCACGCGAGAAGGAACCCGTGCGGCTGCCCCCACGTCACCGCCTGCTGGTTGCCCGCAGCTCCGCTATTCCTGGCTCCGGTCTGCGAGTGCGGCCGCGGTGGCACGGGCGAAGGCTTGCGGATTGTCCAGCATGATGTTGTGCCCGCAGTCCGGGATCGGCACCACAGCCACCCCCGCCTCGGCGAGCGCATCGGCGCCCGAGAGCGGGCCGTCGGCCTCGGGCAGCAGGTAGGCGCGGGGAATCTCCAAGTCCAGCAGGAGTTCGCGCATGGTGGGGACGGTGCCGCGGGTGAGGTGGACCGCGCTGCGGTGCAGGGCCTCGCGGCCGGCCAGGCGCATGGTGGACCACCAGTGGGGGCCGACCCGGTCGCGGACCTCTTCCCAGCCGCCTGCCAGGAACTCCTGCTCGGAGTACGCGGCGATGCCGCTGCTGCCGCCGGAGCCAGACCGGCGTGGGAGCGGGTCGAGGTTGGCATCGACCAGGACCAGTCGGGAGACCAGGTGCGGGTGCCGGGCGGCCAGGACGATGGCCGCCGAGCCGCCCATGCTGTGCGCGATCAGCTCCGCACCAGCAACGCCCGCGGCGGTCAGGGCCTTCGCGAGGGCATCGGCGTGCGCTTCCAGGGTGTAGTTGAAGCCGGTCGGCCGGTCGCTGAGGCCGTGACCGAGCAGGTCGATCAGCAGCGAACGGCGACCGGCCAGCAGCGGGTGGGCCGCGACCTCCGCGAAGTAGGCGGGCGAGGTGGCGCCCAGACCATGCACGTAGACGCGGGAAGGCTCCTCCCCCGGCAGCTCCACCCAGCGGATCTGGTCACCCTCGGGCGTCACGACGGCGTTACGCACGGCCTGCTCCCCTGCAATCAAGATCGATGGAGAGACGAGAGTAGCCACCCGTCCTCCGCACACCACCCCCATCCCCCTCGCAGACCCTGCGTGGGCGCCAAGGACGTACATCCTCGGCCAGGACACGGCGGGCTGCCCCAGAGCCGCAGGTGCTTCAGCATGCGGAACACGCAGAGGAAGGTGGTGAGTACGAAGCGGATCCCGTCTTCGTCGTCCGTCCAGGTCGAGGGCTCCAGACACTGACGGCTGTCAGGGATCAGACGGCTGTCGGATCAGCCGTTGCGCCTGATGGTCTTCCGTATCCAGTCGGCGTAGGCCGGCACATTGCTGTAGAGGCCCGGCCCGGCCGAGCACGCGACCCCCGGGGCGCCGGGGCCCGAGGTGGCTCCGATGAGCTCCCACCGCCCGTGCCTGTCCTTCTGGAGTTGCGGCCCGCCGGAATCCCCGAAGCACGCCATGGCCTCGGGCACACGGCTGATCGTGCACAAGCGGGTGGGGTCTGCATAGCCGGGCGCACACTCGGCGTCGGCACCGCTGCGCGTCTCGAGCTCCTGCAACCGCTCCGCGAACTTCAGGTCGGTGTCGACGGTGGTGCCGAACCCGAGGATCCGGGTCGGGGTGCCGGGCTGCCCGGCCCGCTCCGCGATCCGGACGGGCTTCTCGGCGACCGGGCGGTCGAGGCGTACCAGCGCGATGTCGTCCTCGTTGGCGGCCTTGCCCTCGCCGTTCACATAGCCGGGGTGGACGACGGTCCGTTCGATGGCCCGGACGGTTCCCCCGGACTTCCGCTGCTCGCTGCCGATCCGGACGATGCCGTCCAGCTCGAGGCCGTCGCCCCGCACGCAGTGGGCCGCCGTCAGCACCCACTGCGGATCGATCAGCGACGCCCCGCAGGAGCCGTCGTACAGCCCATGCTTCGGGGCCGACTCCGGGATCGTCGCCATGAACGGGTAGCGCTCCGTGGAATCGGTTCCGTTGACGATCGCTGCGGCGCTGCCGGTCATCAGGGTGGCGCACGTCGCGACGGTGAGAGCACCGACGGCAGCGGTACGCGCCGCGCGTCGGCGCACCGACTTCAGGCTGAACACAGGGGGTTCCTTCTCTCGTAGTCCGGATGTGTCCACCCTGCTTGTTCAAGATCCATCGGACCATCCGGGTAGCTGGCCCGAGTGCGGTAGGACTAACCCCCCATGCACATGCCCATCCCCGGTACGGCGCATCTCGCTGGGTATCGCCCAGTGGCTCGCGGGGCTCGCGGGGCTCGCGGACGAGTGGGAGCTCTCGCTACGGTCCGCCGTGGGTTGGGCGACGAGGTGGTCCGCTTCGTCGCCATCGGCGAATGACCATGCCGAGAGGCGCGTACGGCGCCGGAGCGGGGGTTAACCCCCGGCCGGGCACCAGGGGTATACCCCCGGAGCAACTCGGTGGGGCGCCCCAGCGCGATCCGCGCCACGGCACGCGAAGATCACTTCATCGGCTCGCGGATCGCCGCATGCAAGGAGTGATCAGAATGCACGGGTACAGGAAGACGACCGGCCGGCGAGGGCTGTTCGCGTGCACGGCAGTGCTCGCCGCCTCGGCGCTGACCGCCCCGGTGGCCGATGCGGCACCGGGGGCGCGGGCGGCCTCGACCGCACCCGCTGCATCCGCTGCACCCGCCGCCTCCCCCGCGTCCGCTGCATCGGCCGTACCCGCCGACTCCGCCGCAGCGAACCGGGAAGCGGCGGGCGTCGTGCGGTCCCTGGAACGGGCCGCGCACCCGCTGCGTTCTACGGAGCCCGGCGGCCGGACCGCGGACCTGCGGGCACTGAGCGCCATGGTCGGGGACGCCAAGGTGGTGGGACTGGGCGAGGCCACGCACGGTTCGCACGAGTTCTTCGCCATGAAGGAACGCGTCTTCCGGCACCTTGTCGAGGAACGCGGCTTCACCACCTTCGCCCTGGAGATGAGCTGGTCGGCAGGGCTCAGGATCGACGAGTACCTCCAGGGCGATCCGGGCGATCCGGGCGACCCACGAAGGATCGCGGAGGAGACACTGGCCGGATCCCCCTGGGAGCGCGAGGAGTTCGTCAGCCTGATCGGCTGGATGCGCGAGCACAACCGCCGCCACCCCGACCACCGGGTCCACTTCATGGGGGACGACCTCGGGGCGCCGAAGCTCGGCGACCGCATTTTCCAGCGTGTGCTGTCGTCCGTCGGCAAGACCCGGCCGGAGGCACTGCCCCGGCTCACCGAGCTGTACGCCGGGCTGCGCCCCTTCGACGACATCTTCGCCTACCTGCGCAAGCCGGTCGCGGAACGCAAGGAGAACGCCGCACTCGCCCAGGCAGCACTCGACCTGGTCGCCGAGCACCAGGACGCCGGCGGCAACGACTACGCATGGACGGTGCAGCACGCCCGGAACATCGCGCAGACCTTCGCCTTCGCCGCCATCGACCTCGCCGACCCGGCCTCGGTCACCGCCGCCGAGCGCCTGCGCGACCAGGCCATGGCCGACAACGTGCTGTGGTGGCAGCGCCACACCGGCGACAAGATGCTGCTGTCGGCCCACAACGGCCACGTCGGATACCTCTCCACCCACCCGGAGACGTACCCGCGGACCCAGGGCGCCGTGCTGCGCGACCGTCTGGGCCGCGACTACGCCGCGATCGGCTTCAGCTTCGCCGGCGGCTCCTTCCTCACCAAGGACGCCTCCCTCGACGGGGACTGGAAGCCGGTCACCGTCCCCGCGGCGCGACCGGGTCGGGTACCGGGACTTCTACCTCGACCTGCGGACCGCGCCCGCCACGGCCCGCGCCTGGCTCGACCGCGCCCGGCCGGTCTACGACGCCGGGTCGACCTTCACCCCCGACCCCCTGCCCACCCTCGCCCTCGCCCTCGCCCTCGGCCGGGCCTACGACGTCCTCATCCACCTCCACCAGGTCCGCGCGGCCGACAAACTCTGAAGCTCGGCCCGGAATTCGGACGAGGTGTGCTCGCTTCCGCGGTCGCTGTGCACTACGCAGCCGTTGTCCAGCCGCCGCGGAAAACGGCAGCGGGCGCGCGCGAGCCTACTGCCCTTGGAGGCACCCACTCTCTCGCTTCATGCATATGGACGGAATTTAGGCCGATCGCACTTCGGACCGCAGAAGTGCACGGCAAGATGCGGCCTCGATGGCGGGAGTCCGTCAGAAGGGATCGAACGCATATGGTGGAACACCTCCCAGAGCCGCAGGACGAGCCGGCCTCAGAGCCGGGTCGGAGCGAGAGCGCGCCAGGATTCGATGTGTCCCGGGCAGCCCGCCTCACCACGGCGGCGGTTGCCCCGCACCTGCCCCCTGGCAAGCGCAAGGACGGCAAAGCCAGCCGGGCAACCCGCTGGATCACGTGAATCCTGCTGTGCTCCGTCCGTTGCTGTGCTCCGTCCGTCGTCGGTGCTCCGTAGCTGCCGCAAGGGCACCTCAGCAGACGGCACCCCCGCCTCCTGCCGTCCAGGTGACGGCGAAGTGGCGGTCCAATGTGTCGAGGGCCGCCAGGCGGGTGTGTAGCTGTGGGGCGGCGACGGCTAGGGGACGGCCCTCAAGGAGTGGTGCGGAGCGGTAGATCTTGCGTAGGGAGTATGTGCGGGCGGGATGGTGTTCGGGTACCGCGCGGGCGGTGAGCAAGTGCGGTGTCTCCCGCAGTCGGCGCGTCACGTCTGCGGTGGCGGGTGTGTCGAGCAGGAGCGTCCAGAGTTCGTCGTCGGTGAGTGCGGCCAGGGCGTGCGGCTGGTGCCCGTCGTCGATGAGGGCGCTGACGGCGTGGCGTACTACGGAGGCAGGCGCGATGTTCTCCCAGGAGACGTGAGCGTGGGCCTCGGCGCACACGAGGTCGACCAGGGTGGCGGCGGTGGCGGCGTCGGTGTCGACCGTGGTGCCGTTGAGTCGCATGGCACTGAGGAGATTGGCGGGGTCCTGCGTCAGCCAGCCGTTCATGCGGCCGCTTCGGACATAGGAGTCGAGGTGGTCGAGGTTGAGCATGCCGCTGGTCCCGACGAGCAGTGATGGCTGCGTGCCGTCAAGGACTCTTTCGATGTCGTGGAGTTGCAGGCCGTGCTGCTCCAGCAGGCCGGCCGTCTGACGTGCGTACTGGCGGCCCAGATGGTGGTGGTTGAGCCCGGCCAGCCCTTCGAAGGTGTGGCTGAGCGGGAGGTGCCCCACGTCGTGCAACAGGGCCGCTGCCCTGAGGTCGGTGGCTTGTGGTGCCCAGTGAGCCACCAGACACAGCAGGCCGAGGGTGTGTTCCAAACGGCTGTAGGTCTGTGGGGTCACTACGCGGGACGCCCCGGCGTGGGCGACGAAGTGCAGGCGGCGCAGGAGTGGGTGGGTCAGCAATTGCTGTTCCAGCGGGGTGAGATGCACTGTTATGCGCCACAGCGGATCGGTGTAGGTGCCGCGGCAGCCGAGGGTGTTGGCTGCGCGTGTGGCAGTGGGCGAACTCTTCTGAGCCACAGCTCCTCCTCGGAGGTCGGTACGTCCTTCGCGTTGATCATTGACCCACCGCCTTGAACGGCCGCCGCCCCCTGAGACGGCGGCCGTAGTGCACAGGTGACGACTGGTCAGCTCTTCCTCATCAGGCGGTACATGCCGATCGAGTCGTGTACGGCGGTGTCGGCGAAGCCGAACTTCTCGTAGAGGAAGCGAGCGGACCCGTCCGCGATGAGCGAGACGTAGGCAGTGGCGGGGGCCCGGCGCTCCAGTTCGTCGGTGAGTGCGGCCATGATGCGTTGGCCGAGACCGCGTCCCTGGTGTGCGGGTTGCACGCACACATCGACGATCTGGAACGCGGTGCCACCGTCACCGATGATTCGCCCCATGCCGATGGGCTTGCCCTCGTAGTAAAGGACCACGCCGTACCAGGTGTTGGGCAGGGCGAGTTCGACCGCCTCGGGGGCCTTGTCGGAGAGCCCGGCTTCGGTGCGCAGACGGCGGAAGACCTCGCCGGTGGGTACCCCCGCACGCAACTCGTAAGGACCATTGACCTCATTCATACGTTACACGCTACAAGGTGCGGTGCGGCCGGCTGCCACGTCCTCGATCACCAGCCCTGGCGTCGCACGGACCAGCCGCACCCCGTTCTGGCGCTCACCGTCCCTCGCAGGCAGGGGCCGTGGCGACGTTAGAGGCGGGACGGCTCGGGCAGGCGGTGACGAACGCAAGTACGAGGAATGGGAGTTGTTCGTGTTACACCGGAAGCCCCTCGTCGCCCTGGTCGCAGCAGCCTGCGCGTTCACGGTCGCCACAACGACGGCCCTGGCCAGCCCTGGTCCCATCCGAGATGGCAGCGGCGCGGCTCACATAGTGGACGACAGCTTCACCACGCTGGCGTCCCCGGGAGGCGAGGACCCGATTCTGCGGGCGGGGAACGCGAAGTTCGGGCTTGCTCACATCAAGCAAGGGGGAAAGCACCACGACAAGCCCAGCCACCCCTACGACGCGGCAGCCAAGAAGAAGTGGCAGCTGGCCTTCTACAACAGCATCTGCGACTCTCTCGGCAAGTACTACACCCTGTACTGCCACCCCTATAAGCAGGGCTCGCTGAAGCGCACGATGTGTGTGTTCGTCGATTACGGTGACTACACTTTCCACGGGCAGAACATGGGCCAGAAGGGCATCATTACGGCCTACTGGACCAAGGGACAGAAAGGCCCGAACGGACGCGACTCATGTCTGACGAAGGACGACTGACGGGTTCCCCTGCTCCCCGGCGTTTCGTGCCCGGCGACCAGGTCACGCCGCGGGAGGCAACAGATCACCCGGAGGACCCGGTCGGCACGGTCATGACGCGAGTCTCCACCGGTGAGCTGCTGGTGGCCTTCCCTCTGGCCGGCGGCGAGATGTATCTCGACGAGGAACTCGACCTCGTCGAGCCTGCCCCGCCGGGTTGGACACCACCTCCCCCAGCCACCTCGTAGGCAGGTGGAGGCGAGACAAGCGAAGCGATGGACCTCAGGTGCCGTTGCCCGTCATTGCGGGTAACGGCACCGCGGGTCCGAGCACGAGCCCACCCCCGACACCGCGGATGCCCCTGACCGCCGCACTCGACCATCTCGTCGCTGCTGGCATTGCGGCGTCATGGCCGTACGCCCCCGCGAAAGAAGACGTCACGTGGACCCTGACCCGCTGCCAAGAGCTCCGCGATGACACACGACCGACACACGACCGGTAGGTGGTCGCGGCATTCCTCGCGGCGTCGCTTTGACGCATGGTCAGATGTCGGCGCCTGTCGCAACGTGACAGTTCACCGCGCCAGTCGTTGACTCACGGACGGGGCAAGCCCGGTGCAAGTCCGGTGACGTTCCGTCGAGTTGGGCCTCTTCCTCACTGCGCCAAAGCGGCCGTCTGGAGGGCGAGAGCCCTCACTCCAGAAGCGCCGGACGAGCCCGAACCGGCGATCGAGACAACGCGATGGTTGGTCACATCATTTGATGATCTACGAGAGTTGTCGGGAATGGTTACGCCATAGGACCACATCCCTTATTGTGACTCTGCGTACTCCTGGCGTTACGGGGGTGCTGGGGGTTGTGATCCAAGGTCCTGACTTCGCCTGACGAAGCAGCGTGCGATCGGGGGTGTCATGGCGAGCTTTGTCGATGACGGGATGCCGTCAGCTCGCGAAGAGTGGCCACAGGGGACTCTGGAAGGGCTGGAGCAGTTCAGTCAGGGCGATGTCGTACCGAGCCCCTCTTTCGTCTACTTCGGCTCGGCGGGTGCGCCGCTGATCCAGACGTCGAAGCGGTACGGCCAGTCCCTCTCCGCGGACATGCCCATGATGGTGGACCCGGCTGACGCGACACCGTGGGCGATGATCACTTCCGCGACGTGCGATATCGCCGAGCCTGATGTCGCCCGGCCCAAGAAGCCGTTTGTCCAGGTGGCACCCGTCGTGAATCTGGACTACCTGGATGGCGGGCAACGCGGGCACATCATCAACGGGAACATGGTGCATTTTGTGCACCTCCCGGCGCTGCATCTGCACTCCCCCGGCTTCTGGGTGGCCGACCTGCGTTTCGACCAGCCGGTGGAGAAGAGCTGGCTGGCCCGACAGAGCCCTGTGCGAGGCTTCGGCAGCGAGGCCGAACAGGAGGTTGTGGGCGAGGCGCTCTCCTGGCTGAGGCGGCGGCCGGCCATGGGAAGCGCGTTCATCGAGCATGTGCAGCAGCCCGTGAACGACGCCCTGGAAAGCCTGCGCCGGAGCGACAAGGCGCTATGGAAGACGGTTGACCGCGAGATCGCCGAGTGGGCCGTCGACAGTGACAGCCGCCTTGCGCCGACCCGCGTGGAGATCGTCCTCCTTTCCGGCACAGACGACCCGAGTGACGAGTGCGTGCGGTGGTGGCGGGAGACGGTGGACCGCCTCCGAGCCTCGGCGGGGAAGGCGCTGATCATCGCAGGTCCCGAGTTCAAACGACTGAACGAGATCACCGTGACGGAGTACCGGGATCTGACCGTGCTGGGGAAGCCGCACCGCAGCCTGAGCAAAGGGTAGCCGCGCACCTGCAAAGAGTCACCAAAGTGTCCTGTTTTGTGTTGACAGGAAGAGACCCCCGCGAGACAGTGAGGAGTGCAAGTTCGTGAAAGTTGCCGCTGCAAGCCAGGGGAGAGCTCGCTTCGGGGAGCGAGGTGGAGATGTGACAGGCTGGCTCACCGGCACTCCGCACGACCGCCCTCTCAAGCGACCGCCCGTGGGGTTGGTTGTCTGCCAGATCCGGCATGAGACGGAATATGCAGCAAGCTCCATTGAGCGGGCCGTCAGCATCAGGGACGCCCTGGGGTGGCAGGCCCCTCTCAGCGAACATGTCATTCAGGGCATAAACGTCCAGGTCGACCAGCACGTCAGTGTGCGCCCCAACACGGACCCCTTGGCCCGAGGCTGGCGGATGCAGAACGGCGCCTGGCTGGTCACGCTGCAAAACGATCACTTCGCGATCGAGACTACGGAGTACCCGGGATGGGCGGAGTTCTCCGCCACACTGGGCCGGCTCGTGAAGGCCGTACAGAAAGTCATCTCGCCGCGGGTGGAAAACCGAGTAGGCCTGCGCTTCGTCAATCAGTTCTCGCATCCCGATGTCCACTCCCCACTCGACTGGAGACGCTTCATCGGTGAGGAGATCTTCCAGGAGAAGCTCTACAGCTCGGTGGGCCCGTCGATCAGCGCGGCGATGCAGGTTATGGAGATCCAGCCCAGTCCCGAACAGAGCCTGGTCGTCAGGCACGGCTTCCAGAAGGACGAGAGCACAGGCCGGTTGACGTACATCCTGGACAACGACTGCTCACGCCAGGGAGCACGCCCGTTCGGGTCTGCATCGATCATGGAAACAGCGGAGGAACTTCACATCTCAGCACTTCGCGCCTTTGAAAAAGGGACCACGGAGGCCCTGCGCGACTTCTACTCCTAGGGGGAACGATGGGAGACGCCACGGTGGTACTTGAGGCATTCTCCGGAATCGACCAGACGCCGGTCGGCAGACCGCTTCTGGAAGGGGCGACACCAGGCAGCCTGCAGCCGGCAGCAGAGGCTGCGGCCCAAGTGACCGAGAACCTCACCAGTGTTCTGGAGGCTCAGGCTCGCTCCGGCTGGCTCATGGCCTATCTGGACATGTGTCGACGAACAGTCACCAGAAGCGAATGCCTGACGCAGCTGCTGGCGCCACGCCCGCTTCGTGCATGGACCACCACAGTGCACGAGGAGACAACGCTTCTTCCGGCCCTGGAGCTGTCTGCCTGCGCAGCTCCCGTGCCCGTGACCGTCGCCGTACCGCCGACCGAATCAGCTGTCGAAGAGACCCCCTTGCCGCAAGACCGAGCCACACGAGCCATCGCAGCAGTCAACGACATCGCAGGATGGCTCGGAGTCAGCGAGGCCGAAGCCGCACAACTGGCGGGCGGCTACCGCAGGTCCTTGTACAACTGGAAGAACGGCATTCAGCCCTACGACGGCCCCACCTTGGACCTCTTCGAGACGCACGCATTCGTCGCCTCGCTCGTCAGCGCGCTCGGAAGGACGGAGGCACGCGAGTGGCTTGAGACCAAGCAGGCAGGCACCCCGCGCAGAAGCATGCTCAAGGATGCCGAAGGCCGCCGGAAGCTTTCCAAGCTCGCCAAACCGCTCCTCTACCCCTCCCCCGCCCCAGCACCCCGGTGGGAACCGATCGAGGGTCTGCATCCCACTCCGCCTCCCACTGCTGACGCCGAAGAGCGTGAGGCCCAACGACGTCCCGTGCACATTATTGCCCCGCCACCACCAACCAGGGCTGACGAGCAATAGAGATTGCCAGCGATCGGCAGGCCTCCAAGCCGACTTGGAGGTCTGTGGCGTTTCTCGAAGGTGCCGCCAGGAGCCTGAGCCACGTGCACGGAGACAGAGCACAACTCGGTGGCGTTTGGCGTGGAAATCAGGAAGGCTCACGCACATGGTCTCGGTATTGCAGAACGTGGCGATCGACTGTGCGGATGCCTACGAGCTGGCTCGGTTCTGGAGCAGTGTGACGGGCCGGCCGCTGCATCCGGAGGACAGACCGGGTGACCGGGAGACTCAGGTGCTGCTGGCGGAGGGCCCAGTGCTGTACTTCAACCAGGTGCCCGAGACCAAGACGATCAAGAACCGGATCCATCTGTGTCTGCGGCCTGAGACCTCGCGCGATCAGGAGGTCGAGCGACTACTGGGCCTCGGTGCCACCTTTGTCGCCGATCACCGGAATCCCGATGGTTCAGGCTGGGCAATCCTCGCTGATCCCGAAGGCAACGAATTCTGCGTTCTGCGCAGCGCGTCCGACCGGGCGACCATGAATCCCTGACGCTCACGCGCCGCCCTGCGAGCAGGCGATCTCGGCGTTCTCAGCGCGTGCGGCTACTGCTTCCGGTGAGCCGTCGCGACGGTGTCAGGTTGAGATGGCCGATGGCCTCGTTCACGTCCTGGGGCCAGAGCCACAACCGGTAGATCGGCGGGACCCGGAAGTAGTCCTCCGGACCGTGTAGTTCACGATTGCGCATATCTGCGCAGTACCGCGTCCGCCAGGAGAATGCCTCGTCGGGCTCCAGCTTCTTCCCCTCGGCCTTCTTCTTCGTCACCCCATGAAGCTTTTCGAGGGCCCGGTACTCGTAGGCGAGCAACGTGTGGGGGTCCTTCCAGATCTTCTTCTTGTCCTTGACGGCCTTGTCGGCGGCCCTGAGGAAGAGGGGCAGGTCGAGTTCGCCGGGGATGGAGGGGTAGACGACGAAGGGCGCCGCCCATCCTTCGGCGATGAGATCGAGGTTGAACGTCGGCCTCTTCTCCCTCGGAAGGGTTTCCAGTTCCTTCTTCGAGTAGTTCGGCGCGATGTAGGCGAGCAGGCGGTTGTTGTCGTCGAAGAAGTCATCGGCGGTACGGATGAAGATGCCGCGTTCCTTGCCTGGGTCCCTGCCCTCGGCCAGCCTCTTCTTGATGTTCTCCGTGTTGAACGTGGCTGCCTCCGTGCCCTGGCTGAACTGCAGGCTGCCGGCGTTCCCCGTCTCGATCTTCGGCAGCAGGAACTCCGCGAGGTCGTCGGAGATGGGTGCGATGCCGTCCCGTATCCACGCGGCGAGTTGCTTGAACTTCTCGTCGACCTTCTTGGCCCCCTCGGCGGTATCCGCTGTTGTTTCCGGAGTGTCGACGGACAGCATGCGGATGGGCATCTCGACGTACGGCGTGTCCCCGTCGTGTACGTGGGCCAGGGCGCGCGAACCCAACGACGGCAGGGATATCCCGGCAGGCGTCCACAGGATCTCTACAGGGTCGGTCACTGGCTTGTCGTCCTTCCCAACGATTCGCCTCCGGTCCCCCGGCCTCCGGCTTCTCTCCCACAGCGTCACGCCGTGCACCGCACGCCGCAACTTCGTCCGAACGGGCACGGCGTCGGCGCCTGACCACCGACGCTCCGGGACACCAGGCGGTACCGCACAAGGCCGGCTGCCCCACACACGCACAGCTCGGACGGCGGTCAAGCCGGCGGCGGTGCGACGGTCAAGTGGGCGTAGCCCACACGGGTGACTGCTGGTGGGCGCGGCACACGGTGGAGTCCACCCTGGCCGCACTTCGCTTCCCCAGCCGGAGACCCCGGTCACCACGAACGCCGAAGGCACCTCCTGGCGTCAGTGGACTTCGTAGGCCCGGGCGAGTACGCCCACGGTGGCGGCCATGGCCTGGCGCAGTTCGGCAGGTGAGACGACCTCGACGTCGATACCGAGCCGCAGCAGTTCCCCGCAGGCGTGGTCAATGCTCTCGATCGGGATGGCGGCCTCGACCCAGCCGTCGTCCCCGACGGCTGTCGCGGTGGAGTCGACTGCCCGCACCACCTCCGGAGGGACGTTGTCGGGCAGGCGCCGGCGTCCCCGCGGGGACAGGCGGATGGTGGCTGTGCCCGTGTAGCGGCGGCTTTCGAAGTCGTCGAGGTAGGAGGTCCAGTACGCACCCAGGTCGAACCCCCGCGGCCGGTCGAACCGTTCGTCGCTGAGCACCGCATCGAGGACCTGGGTGACCCGGTAGGTCGCGATCCGACTCTCCGCGACGGCGGCCACGAGGTACCAGACACCGGATTTGAGCACCAGGCCGTAGGGACGAAGGCGGCGGTCCACCTCCTGCGGCACGCGCCAACGCCGATAGCGCACATCCACCGCACGCCGAGTGAGCAGAGCGTCGACCAGCAGGGGGAGCTGCGGCGTCTGTTCGGGTTCCCGGTACCAGCCGGGTGCGTCCAGGTGGAACACCGCCGCGGTCTGCGCGACTTCCTCGCGCAGTCCCGTCGGCAGCGCCGCCAGGAGCTTCAGCCGTGCCGCCGTCACCTCCGCCGCGAGGCCCAGGTCGGCGGCGGGCCCGGGCAGTCCGGCGAAGAACAGTGCCCGGGCCTCGCCCTCGCTCATCCCGGTGAGGCGGGTGCGATAGCCGTCGATCAGCTGATAGCCGCCCCCGCGGCCCGGCTCCGCGTAGAGCGGGACCCCGGCGGCCTGCAGGCGCGCCATGTCACGGTAGGCGGTCCGCACGGACACCCCGAGCTCGTCGGCGATCCCTCGGGCGGACATGCGGCCACGAGCTTGCAGCAACAACAGCAGCGACAGCAGTCGACCGGCAGACATGGGCGCATTCTCCTCGAAAACCCTGACAGCACGTGGCACACAGGTCCCCTAGCGTCGATCAGCGTCCGGCTCCGGCCGAACGGCCCGAAGCCCACGCCTGGAGAAGAACAGCGAAGAGGAGTTGCACCGTGTCCCCCACCGACCCCGTCGACCGCCCCACCGTGATCGAGCTTCGCCAGTACACACTGCGTCCCGGTCGACGCGACGAGCTGATCGAGCTGTTCGACGGGGAGTTCGTCGAAACGCAGGAGGAGACCGGGATGGTCGTACTCGGCCAGTTCCGGGACCTCGACGATCCGGACCGGTTCGTGTGGTTGCGCGGGTTCCGGGACATGGCGGTACGGCACCGTGCGCTGACGGCCTTCTACGGTGGGCCCGTCTGGGCCGAGCACGGTCCCCAGGCCAACGCCACCATGGTCGACTCCGACGATGTCCTGCTGCTGCGGCCACTGTCGGCCGGGAGCGGCTTCGCCGTCTGCCCGTCCGAGCGGCCCCAGGCCGGCACTCCGGCACCGGACCGCTTCGTCTGCGCCACCGTCTGGTCCTTCCCTCCCGGGCGCCCCGACGGCATCGCACTCGTCCGGGACGGTCTCCTCCCCGTGCTCCACAAGACGGGACCCGCGCCGCTCGCCGTCCTGACCACCGAGACCGCGCACAACACGTTCACCAGGCTGCCGGTCCGCACCGGAGACCACGTCGCCGTCGTCTTCACCTCCTACCCTGACGAGCAGGCGTACCGCCGGCACCTTGCCGAGGTACAGACCCATCCCCTCATACGGGACGAGGTCCTGCCCGGTATCGGGAGAGAACAGACAGCGGCCCCTCGGACACTGAGGCTGGCACCCACAGGACGCTCGCTCATCAAGTAGAGGACAGCGCTGAGGGGGAAGTAGAGGGCAGTGCTGAGGGGGAAATTGAGGGCAGTGCTGAGAGGGCACAGACCACATGGTCTGCGCCCTCTTAGACGCCATCGCCCTGACCCTGCTGGTACGCGGCATCCCGCCCATCCGCCCACGCCGCGGCCCGCGACGCCGCAGGCCCGGCAAACTGCACGGCGACAAGGGTTACGACCACCAGCACCTGCGGCGATGGCGCTGCTCCCGCGGCGTCCGGCACCGCCTCGCCTCGCCTCGCCTCGCCTCGCCTCGCCTGCAAGGGCATCGAGTCATCCCAACGACTGGGTCGACACCGGTGGGTTGGGGAACGGACCGTGTCCTGGGTGTCCGGCTGCCGACGCCTCATCGCCGCTACGAGCGCAAGCCGGAACACTTCCTCGCCTTCACCGCCATAGCCGCGACCTCATATGCCACCATCGGCTCACCAACTGAATGACGGCTCACAGTTGGTCCCCCATGCTGGCTGGTTCCGGAGGATGCGGCCCGCCACCGTCCTTGATGTCCTGCTCGCAGGTTCGTCCGTTGTGGGACTGGTCATTGGGGATCAATAGCACTCCGGCAACCTGCTCAGGGTGCTCGACGGCGAGCCATTCGTCGCCCGTGAGGTCACCGTCCGGCCCGAACGCCTGGGACGAATAGACCCTCTGACACCCCAACGCCACGCGCTTCTTGTCGACCGCGCAGGCGTCCACTGCAGGGCCGGATCTCTCGTCGGCACCGTCAAAGCGGTAGTCGAAGTGGACCTTGTCACCTTCGGCGGGCACCTGCGGGTGGGGCTCAAGGCGCCAGTCAACGACCTCGGCGGTGACGCCGAGAGACCGGCCAGAGGTGCCCTCGACCTGAACCCTGACACCGGCCTCACCGCGCTCCGCAGTCGTGTCGGTGCAGCCCCAGTGGGAAGAGCAGCCGGATAGAGCGAGAATCACCAGAGCCAACGGAGCGCCAGCAAGTAACCGTGCGGGGAACACTCAGGTGACCTCCAGTCAGGGTGGAGCGGAGCAGTTTATCCGGGGGCACGGCACCTGTGGGTGGTAGCGACGAGCGCCTGCGGCGATGAATCCTCGCCTTCATCGGCATCGCCATCAGCGCAGGCCAGGAGTTCACCGGCAGCGGGCGCAATTCCGGGCGTCGGTCCGGTGGATTCGCCGGTCAGGTCATTACGACTTCCGGGCAGGTAACCACGCCCTTACAGTGTGCCGTCGATAGGGCGCGGTGTCGGATCTCGGAGCGGGGCGGAAGATTTGGCGACGCAGGTTGCGCCTGGCATGGTCATCTGCCGACCGGATGCCAGAACCAGAAACAGATGGTGGACATCAACAACAAGTTGGCCAAGGAGGACCCCATCGGGTCCTCCGGGTACGACAGCGACACTCCGGTGATTCCGCTGCTCCAACAGCTGACGACGCTGACCGAAAGGGCACTGAACCAGCCCCACGTCCCCGCGCCGATCAAGACCGCCCTCCAGAAGCAGGCCGAGGACCTCAGAAGGAAATCGATCTCTATAAGCAGGATGGCGGCTGATCGAAAGTGAACCTTCAGCTCGGCCTGAAGCGCAGCCCGAACATGGCCTGCGTCGACTTCGTGGCGGATCTGGCGGAGCACCGGACTTCCAGCTGACGCATGTGCGAGGGAGCGCCCGAGCCGCCGTGCTCCAGGCCCCCTAACTCGGCGCGACGACCTGACAGTTGGGGCGACGCGGCGCGATTACAGGCCTCCGCCCAACGGGACGGCACAGCAGAACACTGTCACCACCCTTGCGCGGCTATCGTCAGTAGATGACGACTCACTTACGCCGCCTCACCATCCCGGCCCAGGATCCTGCAGCACTCGCCCGGTTCTGGGGCGGGGTGCTGCTCCGCCCGGTGATTAACGGCAGTGACGGCCTTCACCTTCAGTTGGTGGAAGGGAATGAACCGCAGGCTCTGTACTTCACGCAGGCGGCATCTCAGTCGGCTTCGGACGGCGGTCCGTTCCTCAGCGTCGGGGCACTCTGCGGCAGGCTCGCCGAGGAGGTCGCACGGCTCGTCTCCCTCGGGGCCGTGCTTCTCGATACCTCCGTCGACGATACCCGGCCCACGATGATGGCCGACCCAGAAGGTCATCAGTTCATGGTCGAGTTGAGTGAGGAGGAGCTTATCGACGGCGAACTCGGCCACGCGCGGTAAAGCGCCTTGTCTCGACAAAGGTGTTTGTCACGACGCGAGTCGAGAGTGGCGGCGAAGTTGTCTGCGTTGGTCAGAGCAGAGGCAGTGCTGCGGGCGTCAGGGCGGCGACTTCTCGGTCTACCTGACGCGGAAAGGGGCCGGCCGGTGCGTGTCCCTTCGGCCCGTTCCTCTCACCAGTCTTGAAGTGGGCAATCAGCGATAACAGACCGAACAGAGCAGAAGGGCCCTGCCCGCACCGCCGGTTGTTGCCGCGGCGAGGTCGCCGCGGCGTACCCGCGGACAGGGCGGGGCCGGCAGAGCACTCCTCCCCACCCCGCCCGTCAACCGCGGTTGACAACGGCTCTCGCGTCAACTTAAGTTGACAAGCATGACCGAGGCAACCGATCTCGCCCAGCGAGCAGGGGACCGTGACCCGCGGGTCGGGCTGCGGGCCGTGGCCGCGTTGCGGCGACTGCTGGAGCAGCTTGAGTCCGTACAAGTCAGAAGTGCCCGGAACCAAGGCTGGTCGTGGCAGGAGATCGCCAACGAACTGGGCGTCAGCAGGCAGGCTGTACACAAGAAGTACGGGAGGCATTGACGTGTTCGAGAAGTTCACCAGGAGCGCACGCGACGTGGTCAAGGGCGCGATCAGCCACTCCGGGCGGGCCGGGGCCACAGCAGTCACCGAGGAGCATCTACTGCTGTCGCTGCTTGACGCGGAGGGCACCACAGCCTCCTCCGCCCTGGCCTCGCTCGGCGTGGATCGGCGCCGCGAGGCCCTGGCGGGAGCGCTGCGGGAGGCCCGGCAGCGTGGCGGGATCTCTCGGGCGGACGCCGAGGCGCTGGCCGGCTTCGGTATCGACGTCGACGAGGTCGTCGCCCGTGTCGAGGCCACCCACGGACGCGGCGCCCTGGCCGCCGACCGCGCGACCAAGCGCTGGCGGCCCGCAGGACATCGCCCCTTCACCCCCGAGGCGAAAGCCGTGCTGGAGCGCTCCTTGAAGGCCGCGCTGGCCCGCGGCGACCGGCACATCGGCGACGAGCACATCCTGTTGGCGCTTGGCGCCCACCCTGGCGTGGTGGCGGACGTGCTCGCCGAGTACGGAGCCGACCAGGCCGAGGTCGAGCGCGTGCTCGGGGACGGCGGCCCAGGGCGGGCCAAGGCGAGCTGAGCACAGCACGGGCCCTCGGTGGTACGCGCGATGGCCGATCCATCACCACCGCGTCACCGCCCACACCCCGCTCAATACCCAGCGGTCGCGGCACCTCCGCCGTCCACGGCATGAGTCACGATCCGACTCGTCCTCGTCGTATTGGCCGTGCTGCCGCCCCATAGGACAGGCACGTCGCCTGCCGCGTGGTTCTCGTATCGCCCGCTCCCACGTGTCGGCGCGCCGCAGCGCCCACCGCGGCGAGAGCACCGGCAGGCTCCGGGGGTGGTCCGAACCGGCACGCCACACCAGCACGCCGCACCGGTGCGCCACACCGGTGCGCCTCTGGATAGCGGCCTCGGCAGAGGCTGACGGCGCCGCCTCGGGCGAGGTTCGAGGCGAGGGCGTCGTCGCGCGCGGTGCGGACCGCGGCGGCGACGGGTTCACCATCCACGATGACGACGCGCAGGTCGCGTCCGTGTGAGGGGGCCACGTACTCCTGGAAGAGCAGGGCATGTCGGAGGCAGCGCCGTCAGCCGCCTGACGCAACGCGGGGAGGTCCGGGACAAGGGACACCTGCCTGCCCAGGTAGCCGTTGACGGGCTTGACCACGCAGGGCACGTCAAGGCCTGGGGTGCGGACGACGCTGTTCAGCGGTGCCGTGGCGTAGGAGAGCGATGCGGGCACCGGAAGGCCGGCCGCGGCCAGTTCTTGCAGCTGCCAGAACTTGTTCCGGCAGGTGATCTGCGATTCGAGCGAGTTGAGGAGCACGCTCCCCATGCGTGCCAAGTGGCGCAGGAGCGTCACTTCGCGGTCGTGGTGCATCGAGCCGGGTACCTGTCGTACGCATACGACCTTCGGAGCGGGCATCTTCTCTCCGCCCAGGGTGCGCAGGCTCAGCCGCCCGTCACGGACGCCGAGGAGGAGCTCGTCCGTGTGCCAGACGGCGAAGCGCACCAGGACATGACGACTCGCCGGACGCGCCCTCGGCCGAATCCGCGGCGCGCCGCAGTGCCATTCGTTCGATCAACGTCTCGACATCGGCTGGGAGCGTTGCGCAGACCTGTTGCGATGCGAGTTTGCCCCCGGCGCTGGATCGCGCTCGCCTCCTGCGAGCATGTCGCCCGTACCGGCGGCTTACAGGAGAGGTGGAGAGCCGTGGAGACGTTGGTGGACGAGGCCGTCACGGAGGTGCTTCGCGGCGGGGACGGAACGACGGTCCGTCTGTACGTAGCCGCCTGCGCCGAACGCATGGCACCGCTGTTTGTGGGACTGCGGGTCGGCGCGGCGGGCCGGGATGCCGACGTGGATTTCTACGCGGAGTCCGTACGCGACCTTTGGTGTGCCGACCGCCCGCTCTCCGACGCCGCGGAGCGCGTACGTGCGCTGGAGCGGTTCCGCGAGCTGCAGCCGCGCGACGAGGAGGTCACCGACGTAGCCGGCACCTACGCCTTCTTCGCCGCCCTCGTCCTGCGTTACGCCCTGCTGACCAACGGCTCCGGGAGCCCCGCCGACGCGGTGTCCTGCGGCCACGCGGCGCTCACCGCGATGGGGATGCTGGACCAGAACGTGGTCGACGCCGGCTTCCGTGCGCAGGAGCATGGGCTCCAGGCCCTCTCGGTGTCCGGCGACGCCGCTGGGCTGTGGGAAGCGAGTGTCGAGGCGGGGCGCGAGCGGTTCCGCACCGTGCTCGGCCGTACCGTCGGCTGAGAGGATCGGGGCATGGCGGACTCACCTATGCGGATCAATGCCCTCATCGTCGATGCCACCGACCCCGCGCGGCTTGCCGCGTTCTGGTCCGAGCTGCTCGGCCGGCCGGTCGTGGGCCGCACGGGACCGTACGTCTGGCTGCGGCGCGAGAACGGCCTGGGGCTGGGGTTCCAGCGGACCGCCGAACCCAAGTCCGGCAAGAACCGCATGCACTTCGACATCGCCTCTCCCGATCCGGCCGCAGAGCAGCAGCGGGTCGAGGCGCTCGGCGGGCACCGGCTGGAGCAGTACGCCGACGGCGGGTTCCTGGTGATGGCCGACCCCGAGGGCAACGAGTTCTGCATCATCCCCGACGGCCCCTTCGAACTCGACGACGAAGGGCGGGCGAACTACCTAGGCTGACCGGCAATCCCGACTGAGCCCAAACCCATCGACGACTCCCGCCCCCTCTTCCCCCCCCCGCAGACGGCCTCCCAAATCAGCACCGCGGTCAGCCAGCCGGTCGGTCGGTCCGTCCATCCATCCATCCTCCTCCGACTCCCTGACGGCCGAAGCCGCCCCGCATACACGAGGTCGTCACGCCTGTCTGTCTCTCTGGTCAGGGCCCGGGGTAGGGGCAGAGGCAGAGGCAGGGGTGGGTCCAGGCGAGGGTTACGGCGAGCCCCGCCCAGCCTTCCGCGACGTCAGTTCCGGCAGCTCGGACAGTGTCTGCAGCGCCTTCAGGAAGCCGGCTCGGTCGGCGGCCGGCAGTTGGGTGAGCAGTTGCTCCTCGCCTTGCTGGATCGCGGCCTGTACCGCGTCCCGCAGCCGCCTGCCCGCGGCGGTGAGCGACAGCAGACGAACCCGCCGGTCCTTGGGATCCGGCTGACGGTGAATCAGCTCCCGGGCCTCCAGGTCGTCGAGGACGGGGATGATCCGGGTCTTGTCCGCCCGGATGGCCTCGGCCAGCGCCGCTTGCGTACGGATCGGTGACTCGTCGAGGTGCAGCAGTACCGAGTACGCCCACATCGTCAGACCGTGCGCGTCGAGGATCGGCTGCTCCGCTGCCATGAGCGCACGGCCCAGGGGCACAATCATCGCCGCCAGATCGGGACGGGTCGGCCGCCCCTTGGATGTGGTGCCGCTGTCGGCTGCGTTCTCGGCCATGGTCAAGAAAATACCTGTTGACAATTCATGTGCCCGCGCAGATCGTAAGCGCATGCATATGAATCACGAAGGCGTGTCCGCACCGCACGCGGACTTCGCGCACCTGAGGCGTCTCCATGCCCAGGCGGTCCGGGACAGCGTGAACCTGATACGCCGGACGGTCCCCGGCGACCTCCTCAAGCCGACGCCCTGCTCGGCGTGGGCACTGTCGGATCTGCTCGCCCATATGACGGCCCAGCACCACGGGTTCGCGGCGGCGGCGCTCGGGCACGGGCAGGACCTGTCGTACTGGTCGGTCCGACCGCTCGGGGACGATCCCGTCACGGCATACGTCGACGCGGCCGAGCACGTCATCGCCGCGTTCGCGACCCTGGAGAGCCCCGACCGCGAGTTCGCGCTCCCCGAATTCACCCTCGCCCAGACCTTCCCCGCCGCCCGCGCGATCGGCTTCCACCTCATCGACTACGTGGTGCACAGCTGGGACGTCGCCCGCACCCTGGGCCTCACGTACGCACCCGGCTCCGAACTCCTCCAGGCCGCACTGCCGATAGCCCGCGCCGTCCCGGACGACGACTCCCGGCTCGCCCCAGGCAGTGCCTTTCGGCCGGGACTGGCCGCCGACGACAACACCGGCACCCTGGAGAAGATCCTGGCGGCACTCGGCCGCTCACCGGACTGGCGCACCCCTCTCCCCCACGACAGCCACACCGGCCTGGAGCGCGGCGCGACCGCCGGCGACACCACTGACTGAAGACCCCTTTACGCACTAAAGGCCCTTTGCTGAAGGTCCCTACGTCCCTCCACACGCGCCGAGCCGACCGAGAGCACACATCACCGACGCCCGCCCATGGCCCCGCCCTGCGCCGGGAGGGGCCCGCCATCCGCTCGACGAAAGTCCGTCGCCCGCACAAGATCTGCCGGCAGATGCACCGACGCCCCCTCAGAGAGAGGACATCGCCGCGTCCGACGCTGGGCACGTCAGCGGGAAACCGCAGGTAGGAGCCGTGAATCCGGCTGGACCACGTTCCGCGCTTCGCGCTCCACGCACGAGGCAACCATCGCGGCGAACATGCGCGTCAACGCGCACTGTCACTGTCGCGATGCTGAGCCGACCCTCGTAAACATCCCGCTCCCGCCGCGCCCGCCGAGCTCGCTCGCCGGGACTCAGGGACCGTCGGGACCGATGGCGTGGTTGATGCGGCGACCGATCTCGCGCAGTTGCTTCTGCTGGGCCTTGGTGAGGGGATCGAACACCAGGCGGCGCACCTCCGCGACATGACCGGGGGCAGATTCCACGACCTTGCCCCAGCCCTCGTCGGTGAGGACCGCGAGGGTGAAGCGGCCATCGGCCGGATCAGCCGTGCGGTAGAGCCAGCCCTCCTTCTCCAGGCGCTTGACCGCATGGGAGAGCCGGGAGAGCGAGCCGTCGACGAAGTCGGCCAGGGTGCTCATCCGCAGTTTGCGCTCCGGGCTCATGGAGAGCCCGGCCAGGATCTGGTACTCGAAGTGGCTGATCCCCGCGTCGCGCTGAAGCTGGACGTCCAAAGCGGCCGGAAGCCGCACCGCGGTGCCGACCAGGGCCAGCCACGCCGCTTGCTCGTCGTCGTCCAGCCAGCGGGGCTCATCTGCGCTCATGCCCCCACTTTAACTTGAGCACTCAACCCAGACTCCCACCCCCATGGCTTGAACGTTCAAGAGATATCACTTGACGATTCAAGTTTGACCGACCTAAGGTTGAGTTGAATCTTCAACTAATTGCACGAAGGAGCCCCCCGTGAACATCACCTTGTGGATCATCACGAGCATCCTGGCCCTGGCCTTCCTCGCGGCCGGCCTGATGAAGGTCAGCCAGCCGAAGGAGAAGCTCGCCACCTCGGGCATGGCCTGGGTCGAGGACTTCTCCCCGAGGTCGGTCAGGGCGATCGGCGCCATCGAGGCACTCGGCGCCTTGGGGCTGATCCTCCCGGCCGCGCTTGACATCGCGCCGACCCTGACGGCCTGGGCCGCCCTCGGGCTCGCGGTGACCATGCTGGGCGCCGCCGTCGTACACCTGCGCCGGAAGGAAGCGAAGGCGATCCCGATCAATGCAGCACTGATCCTCCTGGCCGCCATCGTGGCTTGGGGCCGCCTTGGTCCCTACGCCTTCTAAGCCCCCTACGGGCCGCAACCCCGCGCGGCCGCCAGGGCGACCGACCAGCCCCGTTCCCGCATCAACCCCACCCCCACCCCCGCCACCGCCACCGCCACCGCCACCGCCGGCGACGCATCTCCATGTGGTTGAAAGTTCAATAACCCTTCCGCGGATCCCCCTTCCTCTCCCCAGCGTGATCTTGTAGACAAGGAATCGACATGATCGACCGCCGCAACGTCCTCCGAGGCGGAGGCGCCGCCGCCCTGGGCGTCCTCGCCATCACCGCGGTAACCAGCGGAACCAACCTGGCAGCCGCAGCCACGGGCAACCGGGAACTGCTCGGCGACCCGGCCTCGACCCCGGAGGCCGAGTCGCTTTGGCCGGCCCACCTGACCGATACGGAGCGCAAGCACCTTGAGGTCTTCGACGAGCTGGACTTCGTCGTCTACTCCGGTCAGAAGTGGGACCGGCTCGCTGAGAGCCACGCACAGAACATCCGCGTCCACTGGCCCGACGGTCATTACACGGACGGCATCGACCGGCATATCTCCGACATGAAGAGCCAGTTCGTCTGGGCGCCGGACACGCGCATCACCGAGCACCCGATCCGCATCGCCAAGGACAACCTGACCTCGGTGACCGGCGTCATGCAAGGCTCTTTCACGCGTCCCATGCCGGACGGAAAGGGCGGCTTCATCCAGCCGACGGGCAAGAAGTTCTCCATCAACATGGCCACGGTCGGCATCTGGAACAAGTACGGAGTGATGGAGGAGGAGTTCCTCTTCTGGGACAACCTGACCTTCTACCAGCAGATCGGCCTCGCCTGACCCGCGCGTGGCCCAGCGGCGCGGGACCGCCGGGCCACGCAGATGCGCCTGAGGCATCGCCGCCACCAGGTGCGGCGAGCGACGAACTGCTTCCCCCCACACGCAAGGTGTCCTGCCGCGCCAGCACCTCGCCGTCGTCCGCCACCTCCGATCGCCATCTCCGTCCGCCACTTCGGTCCGTTACGCACGGGCCGCGGCAGGCGTACAGGTGCCCTGCTCGTCAGGGAAGGACAGCGGTCGTGCAGGCTATGGGTGTGGCCAGTCGTGTGGAGAAGTACCTCGCTCATCTTGATCACCTCTCAGGCGGCGTCGAGCCCCTTTTCTTCCCGGTGGAGTCGACCAAGCCGGGACTGCCCGGAGTGACGACCGTGGTCTACCAAGGCATGCCGGAAGACCTGCTCACCGCGCTCACCTACGGTTTGTCGTTGGCCGAGCATCCGGAATGGCGGGATGGCACACCCGAACTCTGTCTGAGCGTCCGCTCGACGGAGACCGCCTGGGCCCACGCTGCGGGCTTCCTCGCCGAGGGCCTGCGGGGATCCTGCCCGTTCAGTTACGGCAACATCATCGACTTCGGCGAACCTGTTGCGGCGGAGTCCGACATGACGGCGTTCTGCGTCTTCGCTCCTTCCGTGCTCGACCGCGAGGACTATGTCGGTATCGACGTCGGCCCCCGGGGCCATGAAGGCCACGACACCATTAACATCCAGGGGCTTTACCCGATCCACGAAGCCGAGCGACAGTTCGTCACCGAGCACGGCCTCGAAGCGTTCTGGCGGCTTGAATGGGATCCGTACGACGTCCGGCGGGCGCCCGTCGCGTGAGGCTGCCTGCCTTCCGCCGCACTTGGTCCCCACTTGGTCCCCACGTGGCCCCCACCTGGTCTGGCGATTGCTTTCCGCGTCCGTTTTGCGCGACCAATCAGGCGGTGCGAATGGGGCGTTGCGCCCTCTGCCATGAGTCAGGTCGGCAAGGCTCGTTGTCTTGAGCGTCCAAGATCTGGAGGCAAGGGCCGACTGCTCAGCTCGTCGCCGTGCCACAGCGGGGCTCCGTCGGTCTTTAGGCGGCCGGGGCGATGAACCGATCAGGCAGACGGATTTTCCTTCGCCGTCGGCGCTCGGCGTGGTTAGGGTGACAGCCGTGTCGACTCTCTTCCTCACCTGCGGACTCCCCGGGGCCGGCAAGACCACCCTGGCCAGGCGCCTTGAGCAGGAGTGGTCGGCGCTTCGACTGACGGCTGACGAGTGGCTGCACGATCTCCATCCGGCGCTCGCCGGCGATGCGCTCGACGCCCTGCGGGACCCCGTCGAGCGGGTGCAGTGGCGCGTTGCCGTACGCGTTCTGCAGACCGGCGGGAACGTGGTGCTCGACTGGGGGCTGTGGACCCGGGAGGAGCGCGACCGCTACCGGACGGAAGCCCAGGCCCTGGGGGCACAGGTGGTGCTGTGCGTGCTCGACCCGTCGCTGGGCGAGCTACGAAGGCGGCTTTCCGAACGCAATGCGGCTCTACCGCCGGGGACATTCCACATCACGGAGGAACGGCTCGCGGACGCCCTCAGGTGGTTCGAGCGGCCGACGCCGGAGGAGCTGGCCGAGTTCGAGCCCACTGCGATCGGCAATCTTGCTGGTGGCCATTACCAAGTCTGAGCCGAGAAGGCCGGAGGGAGACGTACGGTGGCTGTCCCATGGGGACTTTTGATATCTACCGTGGGAGGCATCGCCGCCACGCTCGTGGGTGTCGTCGCGGGCGGTGTCGTGGGACGGCGCGGCCAGAACCGCCAGTGGCTCCAGGAGTCGCGGACGGCCGCGTACGAGAAGTTCCTCCAGGCCTTCGGCGCTGTGGAGATGGAGCTCCGCGAGGCATTCGTCGACAGACGTGTGCCCGCCGTCGACTGGGAGCCGTTCAACGCCTCTCTGCAGTCGATCTCCCTGGTGGCAAGCCAGGATGCCATGACGGCGGTCAACCAGATCTGCGACGTCATCGAGGAGTTCACCATCCTGTTCCATGGCCGTCAGCCGACGGATCTGGAAGAGCTCCGGCCGATCCACACCGAACTGTGCGAGGCGCACGTGAGGTTCGTCAACGCGGCCCGTCGCTCCCTCGACCCCTTGCAGGAAAACCTCATCCGGACCCAGGGCGGACCGTCACCGTGGCACGGGGTCGAGTCCGTCTGGGCTCGGGGGGAGAGGCGTCCAGGACGCGTATAGACGCGGAGTGACGCGAAGGGACGCGAAGGAGCGCGGATAAAGGAACGCTGCAAGGCGGCGTGATGCGACGACGCCGGCCGCCACGACGGCGAGGGGCGTTTGCGGCGCGGCATCTCGCGGGAGTCTGGATCCGGCGTGACGCTCCCAAGGCGACGCCTCCGCCGACAGCGCCATCACCCTCGCGCTCGCCAGTTTGCTCACGGCAGGCCGAAACCTCGTACACCTTCGGGCGCACACACCCCCTGCCATACAAAAGAGAGCCGGTCACTGAATGCCGATCCACTTCAACGTGTACGGCCTTCGCGAGAAAAATCTCAGCGAAGCTGAAAAGCTTATATCCAACACCCTGGAGGTGGAATTTACAGCACGCGAAAGCTCCTTCAAAGGAGGAGAGTACTTCTCACATCGGGATTCCAATCTTGAGATCACGATTGAGTCGAACTTCGCGGACGACGAAGGCATCCTCTCCGTCCCGGAATTCCCCCAGTATCCGACGCTCATCTTCGTCGGCTACGTCACCTCGGAAGTAGAGCGCCGACTGAACGCACACGGTGAGATCGACCTGCTTCGCACCGAGGCAGTCGAGTAGCCATCGACGATTCCGCAGAGCCCACCCACGGGTCTGCGGCACCTCTCCCCCCACCTGGCGGCGGTCCGGTCCAGGCTTCGGTGGAGCGAAAACCAGGTGCGTAGGAGGCCGTTTGCGTCCTTATACTCGTGCGAACTCTGAAGGACGGGAGGTGGAGACAGTGAAGCTTGCTGAGGCACTGGCGGAACGTGCGGAGGCGACGCGTCGTGTGGAGCAGTTGCGAGCGCGCATCGTCGGTAGTGCGCGGTACCAGGAAGGCGAGACGCCCGCCGAGGACGCAACCCAGTTGCTGGCCGAAGCCGGCGAGGTGCTGGATACCCTTGAAACGCTGATCCGGCGGATCAACCGGACGAATGCAACTGTGGAGATGGGCCCGGACGGCACACTCACCGACGCGCTCGCACGCCGGGATGTGCTGCGGACGCGGCACTCGGTTATCACCGCGGCGGCGGATGCGGCAGCGGGTAAGGGCGAGCGGGGATACGGGCGCCAACTTCGGTCCGAGCTGATGATGCTCTCCGCCCTCTCGGTCGCCGAACTGCGCGGGCAGGCAGACGACCTCGCACGGGAGATCCGTGAGATCGACGTTCGGATCCAGCGTACGAACTGGGAGGTCGATCTGCTGGACTGAGCCGTCCCAGCAGACGAGGACGATGTGGAGCAGGTAGCCGTTTCGGAGGCGTGCACACACCGAGGGCCGGCGGTTTTCCAGCCCACTCCTGGCGCGTGAAGAGCAACGCGGGGGTTCGACTCCCCTTTTAACAGTGCAGCTCAGCACCGCGTACAGGTAATGGTGCACATCGCACAGCACATCACCACGTGCAGATCCGGATCGGTGAGGGCGGGTTCGGGGTTTCCCACATCGCAGCAGGAAAGACCCTTCAGGAGAGGGCCGCGGCTGGCATCGGTCATTCGTCGATGGCAATGAACACCATCGACGAATGGCCTCACCACTGCTCGACGAAGTCCCTTCGGGAGCGCGGCTCTACGACAGCAATCGCGACAGTAGGTAGAGCACCACCAAGACTCCCAGGACTGCCCCGACGATCTGCCACGTCCTTTGTGGCGAGGGCAGGATGACGACCTGCGGTGCGGACTTGCCGGGGTAGACGTAGTAGATCCGGTGCCGATGCTCGGGCACGACCACCCGGGCCAGCGGCAGGTACCGCAGGTCGGCCTCTCGTGCGATCTCGCCGTCACGCGGCTTGAGGCGAGGCTTGAGGAGAGCCTTGAACTCGCCCTCCAGGTCGTCGGGGACGGAGTCGTCGTGGGTGAGGAACGTCCTGTGCCAGTTGCCGTACTCGCGTGCGTGCTGACGCGCCATGTACGGCAGGCCGGACTCGGGCCACTTGACCTCCTCGGTCCGTGGCTGCCGGCTGATAGTGCCTTCGGTCCACGTCACGGTGTGGCCGGTGCCCGCGCATCGCTTGTGGGACTCGGTTCCTGCGCCGTCGCAGTCGGGACACTCTCGGGTGCCCCTGCCCCGGCAGGTCGAGCAGGTGACGTGTCCGCGGCCTCGGCAGGTGGAGCATGCGGCGTCGAACGCCCCACACTTTTTGCACGTGACGCGCTCGTCCGCTGCCTGCCGGGCTTCTTCGGGAGCCTTCCGGGTTCGTTGGCCTGTGCCGTCGCAGCGTAAGCAGGCGTCGATGCCGCGGCAGTCGCCGCAGGTGGTGGTCGCTGCGCAGGGCAGGTCCCCTCGCCCCTGGCAGCGCGAGCAGGTCACCCTCCCGTTGCCGCACGGGCAGGGGTCGTCCTTGACCGAGCCGCGTTGCACCAGCTGCAGTGTCGTCGCGACGGCAGGGTCCTGCGGTGGGGCGAGGGGGTGGCGATCCAGCCTGTCGTATCGCGGGCGGCCCGAGAGGTCGATACGGCCGCGGTGAAGCCGCTTGTCCTCGGTGCGGGTCTCTATGGACCGCACGATCTTTCCCTCCAGGAGCGAGTGCCAGGTGATCTCACCGGAAGCCGGCAGGCCCATCTTCGGTGCTTCCCCGCGTTCGGCGATGTGCTGTCGTACGGCTTGCAGGATGTCCGTCTCGCTCAGCATGGGCCTCCCCTGTTTCAGCCGCGGGTGCCTTCTCCGCGGCCGTGGTTGGCACCGTAGCCAAAACGCACGGCGGGTAGTGCCGAACCGGACAACCTGTACGGCCGGGCGACGCCGTGCCCATGCGCGCAGGCGCCGTGAGCGTGACGGTCGGCCGCCCGGATGCTCCCTCGTCGGCGCGGCAACCGAACCTCCGCGGCAGCCCGCCGGCGATACGCGATCCTCATGCCCTGGCGCCGATTCGACAAGATCCCCTACCGAGCCCCGCATGAGGTGCCTAACTTGGCAGCACGTTGCGGTACCACCGCTCCCGTCACTTCCTGTCGGTCGAACGAGGCGTCGAATGAGGCATCGCCATGGCTATCGTGATCACGCTGCGGGTGGATACGGCCGAGCAAGTCGCGGCCACAGGCGTTGAGGCCGACGACGACGCCGAGCGAGCACGACTCCCGCCCCGCCTTGAGCCCGCCGTGGTCACCATCGCCGGACTCACTCTGCCGGGCGTCCTGACCGCTCTGCCCCGCCTGGCGGAGGAGACTGCCCGCACCTGATCGAGCCAGGAGCCACGCCGCCTCCCCCTCCCTTCCCCACACCGAAAGGCGAAGTCATGCACGACCTCCCCACGCTGCTACGCGAGTACGACCGCGCCCGCGCCTACACCGACGACCTGTGGAGGGACCTCACCCCCGATGAGGTCATCTGGCGCCCACACGAGGACTCCAGCGCAATCGGCTGGCACCTCGGCCACCAGGCCCATGTCGCCCATTTCATGATCCGCAACCTCACCGCGGCCGAGCCCAGCCCCGACCCGGAGCTGGACGCCGTGATGGACTCCGCGAATCCGGAGAGGTTCCGCGGCGCGCTTCCCACGGTTGAGCGGCTCACCGCGTTCCGCGACACGGTCGCCGAGCGGGTCCACGTCCGTATCGGCGACATCGCCGCCGGACGTGTCGGCGCCCCCACCCAGCTGTCCATCGTCGCAACCCACCTGCTGACCGCACTCATCAACCATGAGTACCAGCACGACCAGTGGATCAGCGAGGTCCGGACCGACGACCTCGGCCACGCGCTCCCGCCCGACCCCGAGTCGGACCGGCTCAGCCGCGTCGACGGCTACCTGGTCTGCAACCCCTACGCCTGACTGCCGCGCAGGCGGACGGCCGGACTGACGGACAGGCGGACAGGCTGCTGCTGGAGGCCTCCCACCTCTCGTGGTCTGTGACAAGAACGGGGAAGCGGCCCGGCGCAAGCGGCTGATCGTCGAGGACGGCTGCTGCCTGGAGCTGGGCCGCTTCCCGTGAGCCTGGTCCGCAAGTCGGGCGTCTCCACATCACCGACCTCGTGGCGCACACCCAGCGGGCCACGCTGCCCGACGTGCCGCGCACCACCACCCCGACCTTGCCCAGGAAGCTCGGCGCCTCCCCGTTTCGTTCATAGTCCGATGCCGGTGTGAACGCGGAACTGGCTGTGGCCGGCCGAGCGGACATCGGGGCGTGTGCCCGCGTCCGACCTGCGCTTCAAGATCGATTGTCAGTGGTGGGTGGGAGGATCGATGCATCGAGTCGGAACAAGGGGGAGCAGTCATGTCCGGTACCCAGAACTACATCAATCACGTTGCTCTTGTGCTGGATGCCAGTTCGTCCATGTCGCAGCTGAGCCACAAGGTCGTCGAGGTCGCCGACCAGCAGATCGCCTATCTGGCCCGCCGATCGGAGGAGCTGGACCAGGAAACCCGCGTGACGGTATACGTCTTCGCGAACAAGGTGGAGTGCGTCATCTACGACAAGGACGTGCTGCGCATGCCGTCCCTGAAGCAGCTGTACCAAGTAGGTGGAATGACGGCTCTGCTGGCGGCCACGCTGAAGTCGCAGCGGGAGCTGGCGCAGACGGCTCAACTTTACGGCGACCACAGCTTCCTGACGTTCGTGCTCACTGACGGGCAGGAGAACGCGAGCCATCGCTGCCCGGATGCCCCTGCCAAGGATCCGCGTGAACTGGTGCAGGCCGTGGCCGAGATGATCGAAACACAGCAGGACAACTGGACGCTGGCCGTCCTGGTGCCGGACCAGATGGGCAAGCGTGAGGCCATGCAGTGCGGCTTCCCGAAGGACAACATCGCCATCTGGGACGCCACGAGCACTCAGGGTCTGGAGGAGGCCGGGCAGGTCATCCAGCAGGCGACCGAGAAATTCATGGTGGGCCGTTCCCAGGGCATTCGGGGTTCACGGGCGGTGTTCTCTACGGGTGCTGAGGCTGTCAACAAGGACACCATCAAGGCGGCCGGTCTCACCCCGGTGAAGCCGTCCGAGTACCAGCTGATCCCGGTGACCCGCGAAGCGAAGATCCGGGAATGGGTCGTCGAATGCGGGCACACCTTCCGTACCGGTTGTGCGTTCTACCAGCTGAGCAAGTCGGAGAAGGTCCAGGCGCAGAAGCAGATCGCGGTCCTGGAGAAGAAGACGGACCGGGTGTACACGGGGCCGGAGGCCCGAGCGCTGCTCGGCCTGCCGGACATGGAAGTTCGCGTCAAGCCGGACCACAACGACGACTTCACGATCTTTGTGCAGAGCACCAGCGTGAACCGGAAGCTGGTGCCGAACACCCGCCTCATGCTGATGAACTGACGGCTCGCAAGCCCCGCTGGTCCGACTGGCGGGGCTCGCTCCGGTTCCAGCCGCGTGTGGTCGTCAATCGCCGCCGGATGCCAGCGCGGCCAAGCACCTGGGGCGGCCGCTGGAGGAGACGGCGCGCTGCGGGTGTACCTACGGCCGTGTCTCGACGCCCGCCTGCCCGAAACCGAGGCCCGCGCGGCCGAACTGGTGGGGAAGCTGTGGCCACAGTTTGTCCGGACCCGACTGTCAGAGGCGGGTGTTTAACTGCCTGTATGGATCCAGAGACCACCCGCTCCGCCCTCCGTGACTTCTGTGCCGATCGACTTGGCACAGACCTCGCCGCCGGCTTGGTCCGCCTCGCGCGACCCGGTTTCGCACTCGCCGAGGCCGGTCCCGGCGAAGCCGCCGGCCACAGCCGGTTCGGCGGCCGGGCGATGCTCGAACCGGACACGCCCTGGCCGATGTGCGACGGCTTTCCGCTGAGCCTGATCGCTGTCCTCGACATCGATGCCTTGGCTCCTTGGCTCGGCGACGTCCTCCCGGCGGGGACGGGCCTGCTCAACTTCTTCTACCTGGACACCGACTCCGAGCAGTGCGATCCCGCCTCCTTCGAGCTGGCGCTCAAGTACGACTCCTTCGCCCCGCAAGTGGGGAAGGTGGTCGCAGCCCGTTCCGCACACGCCGTCGAGACGAACCCACCCGCTCGCTCCAGCGTCTTCGACCCGGTCCCCTGGGCAGCCACGCCAGGGTTCGACTTCCCCGACACCTGGGATCCGGCCTGGCGCGCCCTGGACCTGGGACCCGAGGCCGACCATATGGCCAGGGCCATGCCCGGTCAGCACGTGGAGGAGCTGCTCACCGACGGGCCGAAGCGGCCGGGCGCGCTCGCCTCCGAGGACATCGCCTTTGGATGGCCGAAGTTCCCCACGGGGAGTTCGCCGATGGTGCCGTGGGGCGAAGACCCGACCGCCTACCACCACCTGCTCCAGCTGTCCGGACAGGGCGAGTGGTATCTCGGTGGCGACGGCGGCTGGATGCACTGGTCGATACCCACCGATGCGCTGCGGGCCGGCGACTTCAGCCGGGCAATTCCGACCCCGGACATCTGGTGACCATCGGACGACTGGATCCTGCGACTGGATCCTGTCTGTAAGGAGCAGCCCGCCGGGCCAGGTTCACGGCAGCGGCCCCCCGCCCCCGGCCCGCCCCTGCGCCCGCCCGCCCGACCGACCGACCGACCGACCGACCGACAACGACTCGGTGGCGACTGGGTTGCGACGACGGCGAACGTGGCGAGCATGCGGACGTCGATACCGGCGGCCGGGTGTCACACGCCCGCCTCGGCGAGGAACCGCCGTACATGTCCCAGCCACACCGCCCGGTCCGCCTCGTCCAGGACGTGCCCGCCACCGGGGATCTCGACCATCGTGGCTCCGGGGATGCCCGCGGCGAGTCGACGCTGACTGTCGGGCAGCACCAGCCGGTCGCCGGTCGGCACCGCCACAAGGGTGGGTACGCGTACGTGGCCGAGGTCGTCGCGGACGTCGAGGCGCATGATCAGCTCGAAGTGGGCCAGCGTCCCGGCGGGTATCGCGGCCACCACGCCGTCGACAGCCGCTTCGACGTCCGCTGGGGACATCGCCGTGAGCTGGCGCTCCGAGAGGCAGGAGAGCAGCGCAAGCCGGGCCACGCCCCGCCACTCGCCCGCCTTCCCGAGGGCGGCGAGGAGATGCCCCGCACCCCCGAGCACGGGGTCGGGGGCCGCGAATCCGGCGGTGAGCACGAGGGCCGTGACGCGTTCGGGGTGCCGGGTCGCGGCCCGGACCGCCACTGCGCTGCCCAGCGATTCGCCGATCACGGCGAACCGCTCGTGCCCGCGGTCGACGGCGGAGGCCACGACGGCGTCGGCGAGCGCGTCGAGGTCGAGCGGCGCGTCCGGGAGGGGCGTACGGCCCACGCCCGGATAGGACGGACCGATCGTCGTGTGGTCCCGCCCCAGATCATCGAGAACGAGACCGAAGTTGCCCTCGATGCCGCCGCCGGCACCGTGCGCGAGGAGCAGCGCGGGTCCGTCGCCCCGTACGTCTACGTCGAGCTGATAGCGGTGTGCCTGGAGAAATGCCTGTTCAGAAGCCATGTCCAGGACGCTAAACTCTGACATGGGTGTCAGAGTCAAGGCGTTGAGCCAGGGGGAGAGAGTTCCGGTGCGGATCAAGGAAATGGCCCGGCGTGCCGGCGTGCACGAACGCTCCTTGCGCTACTACGAGAAGCAGGGCCTGCTCGCTCCCGAGCGCCTTTCCAGCGGCTACCGCGAGTACAGCGAGGCGGACCTGGAGACCGTGCGCCGCATCCGCAGTCTCCTGATGGCCGGGCTGTCGACCACCGTCATCGCCCAGGTCCTCCCCTGCATCCGCGACGACGGCAGCCGTCTCGCACCCGCCTGCCCCGACCTCGTCGGGAAGCTGAGGGGCGAACGGGAGCGCATGACCCGCGAGATCGAGGCGCTGAATACGTCCCGCGCGCTCCTCGACACTGTTCTCGACGCCGCGCCCCAGGACTTCGCCCGCCAGGCTGACTGAGGCGGCGCTGTCACCTGTCTCGCTCGCCATGGATACGACGGCCAGGGCATGGGCTCCATCTCTTCTTGCCGTGTCTTGACGCCGTCCTACGCTGGCGTGATGGGTGTGTGGAGAGAGGCGCTGATCGTGGACTGGCCGCGGGTGGAGTCGGCAGTGCCCGATGGTGGCGGCGGGCGGTCCTCCAACTGGAAGTGCTGCGCGAGCCGTTCGCTCGCGCTGCATCGGAGCCCGGGGGATGAATTTGTTGAGCGGGTCTGTCCGGCCTGAAGCTGAAGCTCGGCACTGCCTCGAGCCGGCCGACGACCTGCCTGCCTGGCCAACCGCCTGACTGACTGACTGGCCAACCGTCTAACCGCCTGCCTGACTGACTGAACGTGAGGGAACACCTTGATCTCGGAGTACCAGCAGCAATTGCGTGAACGGTTCCTCTCCGTCCCCGAGACTCCTCCGCCTGCTCCCTGGCGCCCGGTCCTGAGCCGCCGAAACCCCATAGGCGGCTTGCTCGGCATCGGCTTCGCCATCGCCCCCGGCAACGGCCACGACCTGGTCATGGTGGTCTCGGGCGGCGGGCACGGGCTCTTCGACACCCTCACCGGAGAGAAGATAGCCAGGGACCGCGACCCTGATCCCGACGACAGCACCCCGGACGCAGTCCCTGACCTCTCGTGCCCCGGACTCGGACCGATCGCTGGGACCCGTGTGCGCATCGCCGGACTCTTCGGAGGCGGCCTCCACACCACCACGTACGACGGCTGGAGCCTGGAAGTCGTCAGCCCGGAATGGCCTCACCACCGGGTCCTGCTCTCCACAGACGGAGGAATGCCCCACCGCGGACCACACGGCGAGCGCTGGTGGCACATCTTCGACTCCCACTACTCGGAACTGCGGGCTGTCGGCTTCTCACCGTCCGGACTGACCCTGGCGGTCGCCACCAGCAGCGACCTCACCCTCTGGACCCGTCGCAGTGCCGAAACGGGCCCCGCGGGCAAGGCCGACGCGTGATGCGCGAGGACGTCGCCGTGCCGCCCCAACCCGGCGAACCCTTTCGACGACACCACTCCAGTCAAGACCGCCCGGACTAGTCCTGGGCGATGTGGTGCTCCAACCGTCGGTGCTCGAGGAAGTACGCGAGTGCGTTGAGGGCCAGCATGGTTGTGGCGAGGGCCGGCTGGATGGGCGGAACCCGGTCGCCGTCGACGAGGGCGGTGCCGGGGTAGAGGATCGCCGACAGCTGGGTGATCCAGTAGAGCGACTCGGTCACGACGATGACCTGGACCAGGGAGCGCGTCCAGGCGCCCCGGTGCACCCACAGCAGGTACAGGCCGATCAGGCCGAGTGCGGCGCCCATGCTCATGGTCTGGGCATTGTGGAACTTGGCGTGCGGCGGCCAGTCGGGGTTGTAGATGTGGGTCTCGTTCCAGTCCGCGATGTAGGCACCGGCCGTGGTGACCAGTGAGGTGAGGGTCAGCAGGACCCTTGCAGTGGTGATCTTGGGCATGAGATTTCTCCGTGGGTGTGAGTGCGGTGATCGAAGGGAGGGCGTGGGGGCGGGTCCCGGAACAGGTCCCCGAACGGGTCCGCAAACGGGTCCCCGAACGGGTCCGCAGACGGGTCCCCGAACGGGTCCCGGAACGGGTCAGGCAGCGATCCGATCGCGGAACTTCTCGGCCTGCCGGCGGGCCTGCTGATGCGCGTCGGTCAGGGACGCCTCGTGGATCGGGACCAGGTGGGTCAGCGCCGGGACGACGGGTGCCATGGTCAACTCGGGCGTGAGCGCGGTGACTTCGAGGCCGAGCATGTCGCGCACGATCGTCTCCAGCGCGGGTACGACGAAGTCCTTGCCGTGGTTGGGGGTACCGGGGCCGTAACCGCCGCCGCGTGCCGAGACCACCAGGGCCGGACGGCCGGACGCCGGCGGCCCGTCGGGAAGGCCGAAGGTGCGGCCCTTGACGATGACCTGGTCCAGCCACGCCTTGAACACCGAAGGCATCGTGAGGTTGTACATCGGCACGGTGAACACGTAGGCGCTCGCCCCGAGGAACTCCCCGATGAGTTCGTCCTGAACGGCAACAGCCGCTGCTTGTTCCGGAGCGTGCCGGGCGGGGTCGGTGTTCCAGGCCGCTATACCTGCCGCGGACAGGTGCGGTACGGGCGAGACGGCCAGGTCCCGGTGGACGACCGGCGCGTCCCAGGTGCCCCGGAAGGACCGGGCGACCTGGTACGACACCGAATCGGCGCCGAGCGAGGAGGAGTCGACGTGGAGCAGGTAGGACATGGAGGAACCCTTGCTGGTCGGTGTGGAGAACGGGAAGTGGAGAACGGGGAGTGGAGACGGGAAATGGGCAGGGCAAAGCCGCAGGCTGGGCTGGGCTGATGCGGTGTGGGTGAGGGTGAGGGGAGGCGACAGCGTCGATGCCGTACGGGGCCTGGCGGCTGCTTCGACGCGACCCTCGGCAGGGGTACATCGGCGTGCCGGTCACCTGCGCCGACGTCCCGGCGCGGGGCGGGGAGAGCGGTCAAGCCGCGGCGGGCCCGGCGGTCGGTGTGTGGCCGGTGGCGTAACGGTGGGAAGCGGCGATGACCTTCTTGGCCACCTCCAGTTCGGCCTCATCGCGCGGGGCGTAGAACATGACGACATTGGCGCCACGGTCGTAGAGCGGGTGCTTCTCGCCCCATCCGGAGGCCAGGAACGCGGCGTGGTCGGCCGGGTCCAGGGCCAGGTGGAGGCTGCCGTCGGCGTGCAGGTGCACGAACTCCGCGTTCCCGCGCGGCAGGAACAGCCGGGCGCCGCGGGCGGGGGCGGCATCGCCGAGGAACACCGCCCAGGTGCTGGGCACGGAGATCTCGCTGCGGCCCGAGACGGTGTCGGGAAGCGCGCCGGCCATCCACCGCCGCAAGTCCTCCTTGATCTGCGGCGGGCTGAGCTGGGTGAGCTGCAGGTGCGGGACCTCGGGCCCGGTCTCGGGCGGGTCTCCCGCACGCTCGGGCAGCGCGGAGAACGTCATGGTGGTGCCTCTTTCGGTGGTGCGGGCGGCCCGTCGGTGGGACGGGCGGCCGGCTGATCGCCGAGCGGTCCGGCTGAGTGCCGCCCCGCTCGCTGACACCACCACGCTAGTATCCTCCGGATAGTGGTTTCCTCTGGGAAACTACCCCGTAGGTGCCCCTGGCCGCTAAGTGCGGGGGTGCTGACGCGAACGGAAGGAAAGGTGCCGTGGTCGATCCGGCGCAGCAGGAGTGTCCGATCAGTCCGGTGGTGGAGCTGGTGCTCAGCCGTTGGACCACCCCGATCCTGTGGACCCTCGAACACCACGGCCGCTCGCGCTTCAACGAACTGCAGCGGCGCCTGCCGACGATCACACCGAAGGTGCTCACCCAGCGTCTGCGCCAGCTGGAACGGGACGGCCTGGTCACCCGCACCTACCATGCCGAGATCCCGCCGAGGGTCGAGTACGCCATCAGTGAGCTGGGCCGCACCCTCGTGCCCGTCTTCGATGCCATCGCCAACTGGTCCGACGCCCACCTGTCCCAGGTCACCACTGCCCGCCGGGCCTACGACACGGCACGGGCGGAGGAAGAAGCCTGGGCGGAGGGCTGAGGCGCAGTTGCCATAGTGGCCGCCCGGACGAGAGCTAGCCGCTGATGTGGACGAGTGCGGTGCGTTCCGCCCCGACCAGCAGGAGGCAGGCATCCCCCTCGCCGTACAGAACCGATTCGAGGGGGACGTTCTTGGCGTAGGCGAGGACAGGTGGGATTCCAGGTGCCCCGGTGGTCTCGGTGACGAGCGTTTCGACAAGGTCGCGGGCGAGCCAGGAGACGAGCTCATCTCCGGGGATCTCGGGTGTCGTGGAGTCGAACTCCCAGACCAGGGTCTGGCTCCGGGCCACCGCGACCATGTTCCGCTCGGACTCGATCAGCGCGGCTCTGAGGGTGGCGGAGTCCAAGGACCGGAGGACATCGTCGGATTCGTCGTCAGTTTCGCCGCCGATTTCGTCGCCGGTTTCGCCGGCGGATTCATCGCCGGTTTCGCCGGCGGATTCGTCATCGCCCTCCTCCGCGATCAGCCAGTGTTCGTCGCCGGCCCAGCCCGCACGGAAGGCGGCGTCGGGGTCGGCGACGTTCAGGTCGATGTCATACGTTCCGAAGGTCACCTCGAAGGTCACCGCGTCGGTGTTGTTGATCCGGAGGAATTCGCTGAGCAGTGTCGTGGTGCAGGCGATCCGGTGCTCGGACACATCGCTCACATCGCTGGAGTCGGGGGCGACCGGGCCGGGAGCCGGTTCGGAGGCATCCGGGGCCAGGGCCCGATCGGCGGCGTCCGGGGCCAGGGCCAGTGCCAGACGCGTGGTCTTGGTGTCGGAGCGCACCATCATGTGCAGTTCATCGTCCAGGGCGGGGCCGCCCGGTTCGGCGGCCGCCGTGATCCGCAGCAGGTCCGTACCGTCTGCCGCCAGGTAACCGGCCAGGTATCCCGCGAGCGCCCGGCCCCGCCGGTCCAGGCCGCCGGGTCCCGACTCCAGTGCTTCGACGAGGAACGTGAACGCCTCCTCCGCACCATCGTCCGGCAGGCCCCACGAGGCGTGCAGCGGGCCGTCGGATGTCGCGTCCGGGTCCTCGATGTCGTACCGCTCGACAGCCACCGGATGGCGCCGCCCGTCGAGGCCGGCGAACGTCAGCGGGAACGCCCCGTAGTCGGACACCTCGGCCAGGGAAGGTGCGGCCGCGGCAGTCCACTCCTCCTCGTAGGACGGCGGAGCGTCGCCGCCGACGACTGCCAGGCGCCACTGCGGCAGCCACCGTGCAAACAGGTGCTCCACGGCTTCGAGTGGGCCGATGTGGCGAACCCTCGCCTCCGTCAACGTCCACCTCCGAGAGCTGCCTTGCGATCACAGCAGAGCGTATAAGCGTATAGAGGGCGGACCGCGACCACTAACCGATCGTTTCAGAATGCGACCGGGGTGGTCACTCGTCGCCGAGTCGCTGGAGGACGTGCTCGAACTCGCCGGAGTCGAGCAGGCCGGCGATCACCTGGGCCATGTTCTCGATGCCGGGGTCGCGGACGATCAGACCGTCGGAGCACCAGAAGTAGCGGCCGTCCAGGTCCTCACCGGTCCGAGCCCCCTTCTCCATCAGGCGCGCGACCTCCGCGACGGTGAACACGGTCGCGCTCCAGCGTGAGCCGTCCTTCGCCAACCGGACCTCGACATCGACGTTGCAGACGGCCTCCAGATCCTCGCCTTCGCCGGGCAGGAAGGATGCCTCGAAATGGTCCGTACGGACGCGGTACCACGGACCGTCCCAACGCTGTTGAGTGGCTGCGGACCGTTCGCTGTTGGTCATCTGAGGAGTATCGACAGCAGACCCATAAGGAACAACCGAGGAGTCCGTTTCCGCGTTCTCCGAAGTGCCCGGGCTCCGCTTCAAGATGTGGGTCTCCGATTCCGAAGCCAACAGGTGGGGCGCCGTCCTGCTGTGGGAATCCAAGGAGGCGGCGCAACAGCCGCTGCCCAGTCGGGCGCTTGAGCTGATCGGCTACCCAGCGACGGTCGCTCATTCCTTTGACGTGGAGGCCACGGCCGAGGGCCGTTACGAGACGCAGCAGCTCGCACTGCTCGGCCTGGCTTTCGACGGGACCGCTGAGGCGGTGCAGCCGTGACGGCTGCGACATGAACGCGGAAGTATGACGGGCTCTTCGCCGGCTACGTCCTCCTCCCCCCCCCCGAGCCGGATCAGATATCCGTCCTGAACCGCGCGACCGCGGGCAGTAGTTGTGCTGGACGTCCGCGACCTCGTGCCGACGGTCCGCGGCCTCGTGCTGACCGTCCGCGGCCACGCGGTTGGGCTCAGCGGACGTCCACCGTCGCCAGGTCGGAGGCCCTCTCGCGTACGGGATGGCCATCGTTCGGGCTGGTCAGGCCGTACAGGACCGCGCGGTACTGCAGAACGCCGCGGTGCACGGCCTTCACGTGTGCGGCGGCCTGCGCGTCGGTGCCCGTGGGGACCACAGCGCCGCAGGTCACCGGCTGCCACGCCTGCCCACCGTTGCGGCCCTCCAGGCATATCCGCAGGTAGCTGGCGGCGTCGTCGTTCCCCTGCGCCGTGACCGTGAAGGTCTTGCCGACATGCGCGGTGCGCGGCGCCGTGATGTCCACACCACCCTTGGCGTACGCCGGCACGGCGGCCAGCGTCACCGAGGCCAGAGCCAGCGCACCGATCACGGCCACACGGCCGCCCCGCGCCGTCGGCTCCGTCTTCTTCGTCCAGGTCATGGACTTCCCTCCCGTAGATCTCCCCCACACGGCGAGACCCACCCGTCGCGAGGGCGCCCGGTGCGCCCCGCCGACTCCCCAGATGAGCCGGCCGCGCCACTCGTTGCACTCCGCCCGACGGCGCTGCGGAGGGACGACGAAATCGCGCCAACTCGCCTGATCCCACCATCAGTCCGATGTATGCACGGAGATCGGCCACCCACCGCTCAGCGGGAGAGGGACCGGGTTTGACGGCCGCACGGGGCACGGCGCCGTCACGTTCAGGAGCCGCCGAAGTCCTTGCGCCGAGACGTCGTACCGTGGCTCCGTGGGGAACGTATTCGGTGGTGGGGAACAGAGCCTGTACCTGTCCAACGGCGGCACTGAGGTGTTCGTCGACGTGCTGATGTTGGCGGTATCTGATCTTGCTGATGACGTGTGGGACTACCGCTTCGCGGCTCTTCTGACTCTGCAGGACCAGAACGTGATGGGGCGAGGGGCTGTCGGATTCGACCTGCGGGACATTGCGTGGGGCTCAACTTCGCGGGACCGCGCCCGGTCGAAGGACTTCGTGCTGCGCGCTACGACACTCGCATCGACTCGCCACCGGTGGAGCGAGCTTGGGTACGCCCCTGCCTTCGCCGGTGACTACCTGAACCAGTTCCAAGCCATGGTCGAGTCCTTCGTACCGGCCGACGACACTCATCGCGTCGGCGGCTTCCCCGGCCCGGACGACCGTGCGATGGCCTCATGCTCACAACACCGGATCCTTAGCGCGCTCCCGCACTGGGAGGGGTGTTTCCTCTGCACCAAGCCAAGACAGTCTTGAGCATTCGAGTTGGCGAACGCCGCCAACTGTGGCGCTCAATCACAGTCGCGCTCAATCACAGTCGTGTGACTGAGTCTTTGACCTGGCCATGAGTGGTTGAGTTGGGACGAATGAGCATCGGAGGTGGCTCGCAAGGTGGCGGGCCTCTCTCTCGCCGCCGGGACGTGAGGGCGCTGCTCGGGGGGTCATTGGGGGTTCACGGGCAGGTGGACTTGATCCTGCGCTGGGCGCTCGTATGGGTGGAGTAGACCGACCACGACCTGCCGATTGAGAGGAGCGGCTGATGGAGAAGGCAGACCTCTGCGCTGATGCCCGCCCGGCAGCCGCACCAACTCGACACGCTCGCCCCCGCGGCCGCGCTGCCCGTGCCCGCCTAGACGGGGTCCCAGTAGTACTCGTCGAAGAAGCAACGGATGCGTGCCCAGCTGGACCGCTGGCGCCGTAGCCCAGCAATGCCCGGTCGCCGTGCTCGTCGCTGTCCCACGCAGGCCGCCAGGCGCCAGGCGCCAGGCGCCAGGTCAGACCTGGCCGCTGAGCTTCAGGCTGTCCCTCACCGAGTCCGCAGCGCCCACGCCGTCTTGATCGCCCACCTCGTGGAAGATTGCTGCGGCCTGAGCCAGTGCCTCGCCGGCCTTGCGGAGTTGGTTGTCCGCATGGAGGAGGCGGCTGAAATTGACCAGTGCCCAGGCTTCCCATCTGCGTGCGCGGCGCTCGCGAAAGATGGCCAGAGCCCTGGTCTGGGCGTCGAAAGCACAAGCCAGCAGGTCGGGCTGTTCATGGCTGCCATGGTGCTCAAGCTCGCGGCCGAGGGCTGCCAGAGCCTTTGCGACAAGGCCGTTCGAGCCGTCCGGGAGGTGCGATACGGCCAGCACGGTTTCGGTAACAGCGACCAAGTCGTCGAAGCGCCACCTGGAGCTGAGGTACAGGCCAACGAACCAGGCGAGCAGCACGTTCCGGCCGTGACGGCCCTCTGCCTGCGGAGCGGTGACCGCGGCCATCAGGTTCGGACGTTCTTCATCGAGCCACGCGAAAGCCTCCCCGCGGCCGCTGAACCGGGAGTCGGTGAGACTGGGCGGGGAGAACACTCCTGCCCGGATCATGTACCCCTCTGTATGCATGGCCGCTGACGCACTGAAGATGTAGTGGGTGTAGAGGCGCCGGCGGGCGTCCTCGCGGTCGTCGGCTTTGGCATGGATCTTTCCTGTTTCATCGGCATACAGGCGCACCAGATCGTGCAGACGCCAGCGGCCCCAGGTACGCCCGGGCTCGATGAGATGGGTGCGGGCGAGGTTCTGCAGCAGTTCCTCGGTCTCGTGCCGGTCACTGGCGGCCAACCAGGCCGCGGCTTCGGTGGATATGTCAGGGCCGGCGTTGAGCGACAACAGCCGGAACAATCGCGCGTGGAGGGGATCGAGGCGCGCGTAGGACAGGTCGAACGCGCTGCGCACGGCCCGCTCCTGCCTGCGCAGCCTGTTCAGGCGCAGATGCTGGGCTGCCAGGGCCTGCGCGAGGGATGACAACGGGCGGGCAGGACTGTCGGCCAGGAGGGCGGCGGCGATGCGCAGCGCCAGGGGCAGGTCTCCACATGACCGGGCGATGGCGGCAGCGTCGTCCGGCGAGTCCTGAACGCGGGTATCACCGGGACCGCGTGCTTCGCGCACGGCCCGATCAAGCATGTCGATCGCAGATGTTTCGTCGACGACATCCAGCTCGAACAGGCGGGCGCCGAGATCCAGCGTGTCTCGAGAGGTGAGGAGGGCGGCGGTGAGGCCGTCGGTGGGAAGGAGCGGGCGCGCCTGGTCGGCAGTGGAGACGTTGTCGAGCACGACCAGGATCCGGCTTCCCGCGCCCGCGAGAGCAGCCAGGGCACTGCGATAGAGACGTGAACGGTCTTGCAGGCCCGGCGGTATGTCCTGGGGTGGCATGCCCAAGGCGCGTAGGAAGCCGTCCAGAGCCTGTTCGGGCGGCAGTCGACGCTCGGGGTCGTAGCCGAACATGTCCACGAACAGGACGCCGCCGGGGAACGAGCCCTGTTTCTGCAGTGCGCGCCTGGCGGTCTGCACGACCAGCTCCGTCTTACCGATCCCCGCCAGACCGGCCACCAGCGCGGCCGACGCCGTCTGCGCTGCTCCAGGTTCGAGAACCTGGAGCAATTCACCGATCTCCCGGTCTCGGCCGGTGAAGACAGCCGAGACCGGGGGCAGGCCGCCCAGCGCCGGGGTGATCGTCTGGGGCAGGTTCACGTTCACGGTGTGCCCCTGGATCACCGTCCCCAGGAAGACCCCACCGCTGATCCGGTTCTCTACCCCTGCCACCGGATCTTTCGGCGACGCAGGGCCTTGGCCTCCGACCGCTGCCATTCTGCTCAGTCCCCCTGACCGGAGCCGGCGCCTCCCGGAGCAGCTGGCGGGGGCGCGGGCTGAGTGCGAGTGGTGAACGACGCCTCGGAAAAGTCACGGCCTTGTAGAACCGGACCGTGGAAGGTCCCTCCGCTGATCTCGTTGCGGGTCGCTCCGTCCACGCTGTGCACCACCGCTGTCGCCTGCGTGAGCCACTGTTGCAGCCGTGCGTCGAAGTCCACGTCCGCCGCAGCCCGCATCGCGAGCGCAGCACCCAGTGCTTGGGCCCGCATCGGATCGGTGGGCCTCTCTTCCAGCTGTGCCAGCTCCGCCTCTCCCGGAGGCGTTGCCGGGAGCTGCCCGCCGTCCTTGTCACGCTGGAATGGTCGACGCACCAGCACACCCAGTCTTGCCCACATCTGCCGACCCAGCTCACCGCCGACACCGCCGGCCAACGCCTCCAGCAAGCCCGTCGATATCGGATCCATCCCTGGCTCCTCTCCCGTACGGATGTCACGAGAGCAGACACCGCAACCAGCTTGCGACACCAATCCCCGCCTGTACTACCAGCCACGTGGTTTCGGTGGCCGACGAGCCCGAGACCGCCCAGTGAGCAGTGCCCGGTCGTTCTCAGGCGGGGCCCGCACACCGGGGTGACAGCCACGCTACGTCGCTTCGCCGATGCGGTGCGCGGATCTGCCCTCCGTCTGGCAATTTCCATCTGGTTCCACGCGCTTCTCGTGCGCCCGGCCTCCCTGAGCCGGTGCTGGTCCTCCACACACTCCTGCCGGCACGTCTTCAGCTCCTCCGGGCGCTGCTCTCACCGGAGCGCCGTACGAGCAGGAGCTGCTGGCTGTACCAGGCGAGGACGGTTCCCGAGCGCGCGTGCGTTTCATAGATGCCAACCTTCAGTCGCTTCAGTCGCTGATGGGGGTACAGACCCCTGTTGAGCTGCAGCGTTCTCAAGCGACTCAAGCAGCGACCGAGACGGTCTCAGTCGCTGCCGTGGACCATGGTGCCTCGCGCCCCTCCCGCTGGTGCTTTGGTTAGGACGTGTACGCCGCCGGTACGGACCGCAGGCTGCGCCGCAGCACACTGAGCGCGACGACGGCGAGGGAAGCGACCATCGCAGTACCGGTCAGGAGGTAGAGCCGGCTGCCGTCCCCGGAGAGGGTGGTCAGCAGGCCACCCGTCCAGGCGCCGAGGGCGACGGCGGCGTAGGCGATGCCCCGGCAGATGCCGGAGATCCGGCCGATCAGCTCCGGTCCCGCGACGTGCTGGCGCATTGCGCGCCATTGGACGTTGAAGACGACCGCACCACTGGTGTTGGCGAGGAGGGCGGCGGCGACGATGGCGATATGGGCGGGGTTGGCCATCAGCGCGCAGGCGCTGGCCAGGCCGGCCAGGCCGAGGCCCATGCCGAGGGAGTAGCCGGCGCGTCTGCCCAATCGGGGCAGCAGGGAGGCGGCGGCCAACGCGAAGAGGCTGGAACCGGTGAAGATCAGGCCTACGGTGACAGCCGAGGCGTGCAGGTTGTGGCGGAGTGAGTAGATGGCGTAGATGTCCAGGGAGCCGGTACAGAGGTTGGATCCGGAGCTGAGCAGGATGCCGATCCGGATGGGGCGACGGCGCCAGGCCTGGCCGAGTCCGTCCCTGACATCGGCCCACAGCTCTCGGACGGTGACGGGCGTACCGGTCGGAGCCTTCTTCAGGCTGCGCAGCGGGAGGATCAGCATTGTCGCGACGAAGAAGCTGGCCGCGTTGACAGCGATGGCCGGGCCGCCGTCCCCGAATCCGGTCAGGAAGCCGGCCAGCGACGGGCCGAGCACCGCGCAGAGTGTACGGGTGGCCTCCAGGCGGGAGTTGGCCTCCAGTAGCTGCTGGGCGGGCATCAGCCTCGGGATGGCGGCCTCGTAGGCGGAGAGCAGGGTGGAGGCCGAGCAGGCCATCACGACCGTGATCACGGCGATGACCGGGAGGCTTGCCGCCCCGATCGTCACCAGCACCGCCAGTATGGCCATCAGGCTGCCGGCCAGGAGGGAGGTGGTGACCAGCAGGCCGTACGGGCCGCGCCGGTCGGTGAAGGCACCGCCGAAGAGTCCGGCGACCACGTGCGGGGCCATGGAGAGGCCGAACACCAGTGACATCGCGCCGGCGGATCCGGTCACCGCGTAGACGACCAGGGGGAGGGCGACGGTGTAGACCTCGTCGCCGAGCTGGCTGCTGGTCTGGGCGGTCCAGAAGCGGACGAATGAGGTGTCCCGCCCCAGCGGTGTAGCCAATTCGTCCGCCCCCGTGTGTGCGTTCTCGATGTGCGTTGTCTCGCGTTCTCGGTACGCCCCTGCGCTCAGAGACTGAAGTAGTCCACCTTGATGCGCGGAATGTAGTTGGCGATGTCCGAGTAGTACTGGACGATTCCGTCGTGGAACTGGTCGTAGGAATGCTTGATGTCGTGCAGATTGTTCACGGCCTTGTGCGCGTTCGCCGCCGGAACATCGCCCAGCACCTCCACCGCCTCGTCCAGCAAACCGACATGGCCGGCCTCGACGTCGATCTGCATATGCGTGATCAGCGGCTCCGCGCAGGCTTCCGGATATCCAGCGATGCGGGCTGCCCGGCGCAGGCTTTCTGCGCCCTCTTCGAAGTCGTCGGCACGCGCTTCAAAGAGCGTGGTGCAGGCGATGTACGAGAGTGTGTCCTGGCGGGCGATTTCGCAGAGGTTGTTGATGAGCGACCACGTACCGATGACCGGGTGGGCGGACTTGATGTGCTCCTTTGGTACGCCCATCTTCTTCAGCGACTGCAGCATCATTCCCGCGTGGTTGTACTCTTCGGTGAAGTACTTGGCCAGAATCGGGGTCAGTCGCTCGTCGTCGCAGTGCGCGATGGCCGTGGCGATGTGCTTGGGTGCGGATTTCACATAGTGGTAGGTCTCCATGATCATTCCCATAAAGACCTCGCCGCGCAGCTCTCCGCTCTCCAGTCCTGCGAAGAGGTTGTGGAAGCCGATCTGCCGGCCCCACATGTCGCAACTCTTCTCGATCTGCTCGACAAAATCCTTACCAGGCACAATGGCAAGCGGCTGCGGTCGGTGCAGCAGTCCCAGCTCGTCGAAGGTCTGGGCGATCTGCCGTACCGAGTCCTCGTCGACCTTGGCGCGTTCGGCGATCTCGGCGATCGAGTGGCGGCCGTCGAAGTACCGCTTGATGGTGAGGAACTGCTCTCGGGTCCCGAATTCCTCGGTGATTTCGAAGTACTCCTTGCCGACGATCATCAGCATCGGCGATTCATCCGAGGTCCACTTGAACGTACAGTGCCGCAGGCGCGGATGCTCGATACGGGCCTGGGCATTTGCGAGGTCCGCCGGGGCGGTGGTGGGGGCTGTCATGAGGAGTCTCCCGAGCCTTTCAGAAGCCGTTTCTCGGTGCTATCGCGCCCTATGGAAACCGGGGGTGCCGCGCCGGTTCACGCAGCACCCCCGGCGTAGCTGCGTCAGCCGCAGGTGGTGATCGAAGCGATCTTCGAGCCCCCGGCAGGAGCCTCGACCTTCTTGACGGAGATCTTCATCATGCGATTCACCCCCCTTTGATTTCGAATTACTCGAATTACCGAGTGTGGGTTGACGAGAACCCCGAACCTCGGATCGCCGAAATGCTGCCGCAATACCCTTGACGCCAGCAAGAGAGATCACGGTGGCCTATGTCACACGGAGATCGACATCCTGGCGGTTTAACCGCAGGTCGTCGACCCGCGCGGCTTCTGTTGGCACGCCTCCTGCGGCGTAGATTTCAGCCTGGAGTGAAATTACCGAGGGGATCCATTCCGGCCCGGCTGAAACCGTTCGCCCGACGCTCGTTGTCCGGTGGGCATTAACTGCGGCTACGGGTGAAGCAAACGTTTCTCACTGTGGCATAACGCCCACTCTCCTACCGGCGGGTTCAATAGCTTTTCCGTCAGCCCGGCACCTGCAGCGCGGCGCGCTCGACGCCCTCCGACCGCGGCCAGGGCTTGAATCGTTCGCCCGACGGTGACCGGTTGGCCACGGCCATGGCAGGCGGCGAGACTGCCCCGATGACCTTGCTGCTGACCGCTAGTCAGATCACCCGGTACCTCGGCCTCGACACCGCCCTGGCCGCCCTGCGTACAGGTTTCACCGCCGCTCCCGCCGGCCCCCGCCCGCTGCGCACCCACACCGCACTGCCCGGTCCCGGTTCCGCGACGGCGCTGCTCCCCGGCCTGATCGACGACATCCCGGCCTACACGGTGAAGGTCAACGCCAAGTTCCCCGGCGCCACACCCGCCCTGCGCGGGGTGGTCTGCCTGCACGATCTGGCGGACGGCGCGCTGCTGGCCGTACTGGACTCGGCCACCGTGACCGCCTGGCGAACGGGCCTGGCCGCAGCGCTCGCCACCCATGTCCTGGCCCCCGCAGGCGCCGACAGGGTGAGCATCATCGGCGCGGGGGCACAGGCGCGGATGGTGCTGCGGGGGCTCGGCCGGCTCCGTGCGGTGAGACGGCTGACGGTCCATGACATCGATCCGGAGCGGGCAGCGGCCTTCGCTTCGGAGCAGGGACGGCTGCTGGGGATTGCCGTGGATGTGGCCGCCGATCCCCCGTCGGCCGCCGCCGGTGGCGGGATCGTGGTCCTGGCGACCTGGTCCCGAACGCCCCTGCTCGACCTGTCCGATCTGCGCCCGGGCACCCACATCACGAGCCTGGGCGTGGACGAGCCGGGTAAGGCCGAGCTGGCTGACGACTTGCTGAGGGAGGCCCGTACGGTGGTCGACGACCTCGAACTGGCACAGGCCGTAGGCACCTTGCAGGGCCACGGGCCAGTCGCCGACGCGACCTTCGGCGAGGTACTGCGGGGCGAACGCCCAGGCCGTGAGGACGACACCCAGCTCACCGCATACACCCCGGTCGGCCTGCCCTGGCAGGACCTGGCACTGGCCTGGCCCATATACCAGGCGGCGCGCGCGGCCGGCGACGCTCCAAGCGTGGACTTCCTGGCATGACGGACCACAGCCGGGTGTACAGCTCGATGTCGAACCGCTCCACGTCGGTGACGTCGACGCCGAGACCGTCCGCGCGGGTGTTGTCGGCGCGGAAGTACATCTGCGCGAGGCCCTCGGCGGCGATGCCCTGGAGCTGCTGCTCGTTGGCGCCCTGCTCGCGGGCGCCCTGCTCGCGGGCGGTGAACAGACGGTCGACGTAGGCGGGCGGCAGGGCCTGCGTGATGTCGCGGACCCTCGCGTCGTCGGTGCTGCCCGGCGCAGCGGTGAACCCGAACCGGGCCCGGGTGGAGACGACGTTCCCGACGCGCCGCCCCTTGCTGAGGCACGCACGACGCCCGCCCAGCGGATCGACACGCTGAACCCGCAGGCCCTGAACGTCTACACCCGGATCGCGCTCGCTCTCAGCTCGCCATCGATGAGTCGGCGACGTGCAGGCCGACCAGCGCCCCGGCGTTGCCCTCAGCCGTCTTCTCCCGCACCGGGCGGTCGGCGCCGGCACAACCACCCTGCGTTATCGATCCGGTCGCCCAGTCGCCCAGTCGCCAACTGTCGTCGGCCAGACTCGCCGGCCATGACTGGCCGCCACCTCCAGTACCTGCGCGTTCCTGTGTGCCCCTTCCGCCAAGTAGCGACGGCCGTCACAGTGAGGTTGGCCAGCTTCCGTACGCCCTTCCCGCCCGCCGCCGGCTGTCCTACCGTCACCAGCGCGACATTTCCGATCCGCAAAGGAGGACGTCGTGCTCACTCCCCGCATGGCCGTGATCCACAACGACGGCGGTAGGCACGGTGGTCCGCCGGATGACCAGCCCTGGCCGGTGCCGGACGAGGAACCCAGCCCCGACGGAAGCCGCCCCCAGGAAGTGGCGCCGTGACCACACACCCTTCACCAGCCCACCTGGGACAGGCTGCGCTCGCCAGGGGTTTGGCCGAGAGCGGCCTGCTCTCCCCGCAGTGGCGCGAGGTCTGGGAGTGCACCCCGCGCCACCGCTTCATCCCGGACCCAGCCTGGAAGCAACTGCGGCGCGGCTGCGAGCTGGTGACGGGCCGGGAGCGGGAGGACCTGATTTACAGCGATGAGCCCGTGGTCACGCAGCTGGACAACGGGGAGCCGGGCGGACCCGGCATCGCCACCTCCTCCAACAGCATGCCCTCGATGGTTGCCCGACAGCTCTGCGCCCTGGACGTCAGGCCAGGCCACCGCGTGCTGGAGATCGGCACGGCCACGGGTTACGTCGCGGCCCTGTTGTGCCGACGGGTGGGCGAGGAGAACGTCTACAGCGTTGAGATCGACGGCGTGCTCGGCGCCCAGGCGCGGGCCAATCTCGCAGGCGAGGGGTTGTACCCCACCCTGCGGGTCACGGACGGCGAGATGGGCCTCGCCGACCACGCCCCGTACGACCGGATCCTGTCCACCTGCGCGCTGCGCGAGGTACCGCTGTCTCTGGCCGATCAGCTCGCACCGGACGGTGTCCTGGTGGCCCCGATGACCGACGCCTTCTACGGCGGCGCCACGGTCCGCCTGGCGCGCCAGGCCAACGGGGACCTCTCCGGCCCGTTCTTCCACGGCGCCTCGTACATGCCCATGCGCTCCCACCGCCTGGAGAAGCTGGGGCCACCGGACACCACCACGGCGCGGCACCGGCAGACCAACCTGGATCCGGAGCGGCTCTATCCGTTGGGCTTCGCCCTGTACGGCAGCGCCCGTCTACCGGGCGTGCGGATGACTCACGGCTTCCACCAGGACGTCCGGACCGTGTGGCTACAGGCCGAGGACGACTCGGCGGCTGTGGCCGGTGGCGGGACGGTGACGGTGTACGGGCCGCGGGACCTGTGGGCGGAGGCCGAAGAGGTCGAGGCGGAGTATGGCGCCCGCGGCCGTCCGGACACCCCAGCCTTCGGCCTGACGGTCACGTCGCACGGCCAGCACCTTTGGCTACACGCCCCAACAGAGGTGATCTGCGCGAAGTCGCCGGGCGAGGCTGCCGGCCTGTGACGTCGACCCGAATCCGATGTGCCGGCCGGGGGCTACCGGTCCCGTAGGTGAGTGACCAGAGCTTCGGACCTACGGGCCGCCTCGCCGCCGCGCAGGCGTGGGCGAACGCCATCGCCCCGGGCACCGACGACGGCACCGAGGAGTAGAGGAGTAGTCGAGACGGGAGGCGGCCCGGTGTGCGGGCTGAAGCGTCCGGGTGTTGCCACCGCCGACTCCTGCCGAGTGAATCCTCCGCCGAGGATCACGACCCCGGTCAGGAGCCTGTGGAGGTTTCCTGTGGGGCCTGCTCTCGCTGCTTGCACGACGGGTGGCTTTATACGCGAGCAGCGACATACGCGAGTAGCGACGTCGTTTTGACATGGCATTGGGCGTCTTGACATGGCATTGGGCGTCGCACGCTGAGGCGAATAGGCGGTGTTCACGAGTACGGGAGTCAGCTGCCGCGGGCCTTTCCCCGGGCGTATCCGTCACCCCCCGGTCCGGTTGGTGAGGGGCTGGTGAGAGGCGGTCGGTGGGGCGAATAGTGCCTGGACGGTTTCGGCGGCCGTTTCGCGCAGCCAGGTGTGGGCGCGGTCGTCGTCGTAGCGCTGGTGCCACAGCAGGTACAAGGGGATGTCGGGCAACTGGAGCGGCAGCGGCAGCGTGACCAGGCCGAGTTGGTCCCGGGCTGCGCGGGTGGCCGCGTCTGGCAGGGTGACGACCAGGTTGGTGCCGAGCGCGAGTTGCAGAGCGAAGGCGGCGGTGGGCCCGGCGGCCACGACGCGTCGTTCGTTGCCGCGCGTGGTCAGAGCGTCATCGATCTGGTCGTGCAGGCGCCCGCGCCGCGAGACGGTGAGGTGTTCGGCGGCCGCGTAGCGTTCGAGGCTCAGCGGGCCTTCGGTGAGCGGGTGGCCTGGGCGTACGGCGACGACCAACCGATCCCTGCCGACGAGGCGGTGGCGGATGTCGGGGAGCGTCGGCCGACTGGAGCTTGATTCGAGGTCGACCTCGCCTCGGCGCAGCTCGGGGGTGTCCGTGCCGGGTTCGGCAGGCAGGCGCAGCTGGACGCCTGGGGCCTGGCGGTGGACGGCGGTGATCAGGGCGGTGCCGCAAGCAGCTGTCAGGACATCGTGCCAGCGCACGGTGAAGACCCGCTCCAGAGCCGCCAGGTCGAGTTCCTGCTGTGCGGACAGAAGTTGGTGGGCCTGCTGCACGAGAGCGTGGACCTGGGCGCGCATGGCCAGCGCGCGGGTGGTGGGGACCATGCTGCGGCCGGTGCGGACCAGGATCTGGTCACCGGTGGCCTTGCGGATGCGGCCCAGGGAGCGGCTCATCGCCGGTGCGGTGACGTGGAGGCGTGCTGCCGCGCCGGCGACACTGCCCTCTTCCAGCAGGGCGTCCAGGGCGGTGAGCAGGTTCAAATCCAGTTGCATGAGAGTAACTCTACGAGTGAAAAGCATGCACTTGTTGTTAACCATCAAGGGGCCTAACTTCGAAGGGCGGGTGCGGCACAAGCCGCCCGCAAGGACCGAACCCAGGGAAGCCCGCCATGAGCACAGTCATGCATTTCGACGCCCACACGACGCTCCTGTCCGACGTGACCGCTGCGGTGAAGGCCGCCGGCCTCACGCTGCGCGACCGCTACACCACGCACGCCCGAGGAGTGAGCCTCGACGAGGTCGTCGAAGAGATCCACGCCAACGACGACGCGGTACTGGACGTGCTGCGGGAACCGCTGCTGCGGGCCCGGCGAGGATCGCAGTGGGCCGAGGACGAGCTGGCCGGCGGCGCGCTCCCGCCCGGGGAGTGGTGGGTCGTCGACCCCGCCGAGGGCAACATCAACCACGTCCACGGCATGGAGGACTGGGCCGTGACCGCCACCCTGGTCCGCGACAACCAGCCGGCACTCACCGTCGTCCACCTTCCGCTCACCGACGACACCTACACCGCCGTCGCCGGCGGAGGTGCCCGCCTCAACGACCGCCCCCTGAAGGTGTCCACCAAGACCGATATGGGCGCCGCGCTCATCGGCACCGGCCAGGCCAAGCCCGGCGAGGACAAGCGCACCTTCCGGCGGATCGGTGACTCCGTTACCGCCATGCTCATCAACGGCCTGGTCGTGCGTGTGTCTGTCCCCGCCACGATGCAGCTCATCCACGTCGCCGCCGGACGCATGGACGCGTTCTGGCAGTTCTCCGACGTCCGCTCCGGCCTGGTCGCCGGCGCCCTGCTGGTCTCCGAGGCCGGAGGCACCGTCACAGACCTGGCGGGCGAACCCTGGAACACGGGCAGCAGCGACTTCCTGGCCGCCGCCCCCGGCATCCACGCCGCCGCCCTCAAGGTCCTGTCGCCGATCGCCTGACCGGACACCTCCCTCTTCCCGACAGCGCAAGGAGAATCACCTCATGACCAGCATCGGCATCCTGGGCGCCGGCCGCGTCGGCGCCAACCTCGCCAGCAAGCTCTCCCAGGCCGGACACCACGTCATCCTCGGCCGCCGGAGCCCGACGGAAGAGACCGCAGCGGCTGCCCAAGGCGCAGGCTCCCGCGTCTCCTTCGCCGACCAGCGCACCACCGCCCGCACCGCGGACATCGTGATCAACGCGACGCCCGGCGACAGCGCCCTTGACCGCCTGGCCGGCCTGCGAACCGAACTCGCCGGCAAGATCCTCATCGACGTCTCCAACGCCACCCGCGACGCCGACGACGGCCTGCCCGGAGACCTGTGCTATCCCGGCAGCAGCCTCGCCGAGAAGCTCCAGGCCGCCCTCCCCGACACCCATGTGGTCAAGACCCTCAACACCATGCTGTTCATGGTCATGACCGCTCCCGAGACCCTGGCCACCCCACCGACCGTCTATGTCTCGGGCAACAGCGAACACGCGAAGACGACCGTCACCGGCCTGCTCGGCGACCTGGGCTGGAAGCCCGCATGGATCGAGGACCTCGGCGACATCACCACAGCCCGTGCCACCGAGGCCATGATCCTGGTCGTGCCCCACATCCTGCGCCGACACGGCTTTGAGCCCTTCGCCGTCTCCCTCGCCCGCTGACCCCGCCAAGACCGGGTTCAGACCAAGGTCAGGCAGCGGGCCCGTGCGAGGCAGCTGGGCGCTACCACGGACAACGCCCACTGGTCCGCAAGTGACGCCCAAACTCATGGACATTGATCATGCCTACGCCGCGCGAGGCGGCTCCCGAAGTCGTCGACAAACGACTCCCATTCCCGCTTCGCGACCTCCCACAGCCCGTCCGAAACAATCCAACTCCACGTACCCCGCCCCATGAGCAGCCCAACGACCGCCTCACCACCCACATAGGAGGGAGTGAGTCTTGTTGGCTGGGAATGCTTCGAGACGGCGTCGCAGCCGTCATGGTTCGGCGTCGATCCACAGGTGGAACTTGTCCCGCTGGTATCCGGCACGCGATTCGCGAGCCGCCTTCAGCCGGCCTATCGCCGCGGCCAGAGACAAGCCACCCTGCTTGCCATCGGACGAGCCAGCACTCGGTGTCGACGACGGCGACTTCGGGTCCTGGGGTGAGGCGTCGGGAGCGCACGCGGTCACGGACCATCAGCAGCGGACAGATCAGAGCGGCGGCGGCGACCTGGCGCACGGAATACATAAGGCCCCCAGGTCAGGCGAGGTGAGGCGACGTCAGCTCCATGGGCCTACCCACGTGCACCGATGCACGTCAATGGGAGGACGTCGTCGGGGTCAGTCGTGCTCGACTGGTGGTTGCCGGCTCAGGAAGTGCGCAGCTGCCTCGACCGCATCGTTCTTGAGCTTTTCGACGGATACGTCCCAGTTCTCGTCCCAATCGTCGAGGGCATGCGCGCACACGATGAGCGGCTGCAGCGCGTCGGGGTAATCGAAGTCCACGGCGACGTCACGCCAGATCCGGAAGGCGCCGACCGCGGGGTCGAGGGAGCCTTCCACCATCTGACCGGCAAGCCAGTAGGCCAGCGCCCACCTCGTAGCCCGGGCATCGGCAGGCGCTTCGACCTCAAGGCCCAGCTCGTTCAGCACCCGCTCAAACAAGTCCGGCGCTTCGAGCTCTTCGTTGCGCCCGAGGCCGGCCAGCATCGCAAGGGACTCGCTCTCGACCCCGGCAAGCAACGCGTCCAGACCAATCTGAATGAGAGTGCCAGACGCGAAATACCCGCCGAACGCTCCCTCGTGCGCGATGCGGCTCAGCTCCTTGAGCGCCTCATCACGACTCACCAGGCCTCCTGCCGGCGGACTGAACCCGCAACTTTCCCGAGCCGCGCCCTGGCTTCCTGACCCAGGCGATCGGCCACGTGCTGATGCCGTTTCACCGACCCGCTGTCTTCAGCGGGCCGAGCAAGGACACCAGCGCGAGTTTATCGAGCCGGTATGACTACCCACTCCCCCGAGTGACCGCCATACGGATTCACCACGATGGCCGGCGTGCCGGTGTCATCGTCGCGCTGCGCCTACGCCAACGACCTCGACGCCGAGCGCTCCCTGGTCGGCGTCACCACCCGTAGCAACCGGCAGAAGGCTGATCGGGATCCGGCACAGGGGCTTCCTCCGGCCGCTGATGCCCAGTGCACGTATCTCGCCGACTGGGTCGGCATCAAGCTCCGCTGGTCGCTGACCGGCGACCGGCGACCGGCGACCGGCACGAGCGTGACGCCCTGCGCGAGCTCGCCACCGGCTGCGAGGACACCGACGCGGAATTCGAACGGGTGTAGCGCAAAGCAGGCCCCGGGAAGGGGTGGCGGCCGGAGTGCACCGACGTGCGAAGGACAGTGCGCCCCGGCCTCTTCCCACCTACCGGAGACGGGTTGTGCTGTCGACGTTATGGGCATGGTGGGCATATCGCGACGTGGTGCAGGCATCCGTGCGGCAGCTCGGATGACGCCAGTCTCCGCTGTGGGTGGTGATGAGCGCCGTTCCCCAGCTAGGGACGGTCGCACGTGAGTACTTCTACGGATAGCCAGCCCCCGCCGTGATCAGCAGGATGGCTCCGTGACTGATCACGAGGGTTGTTCCCAAATCCCTGTTCGCCCTGCACGCGACCATCGGGCCGCGGAGAAGGCGATGAAGGCCGTCCTCATCGTGGCGGCCGTAGCGGGTGCGCTCCTGCTGTTGTGCCTGGTCCCCTTCTTCATCAGCCTCTTCGCTGTGGCCAGGTGACCGTGGCAGGGCCTTGAGGAGAACGTGGCCGGCTTCGTTGATCTCTAGGAACAGCGTTTCTCCACGGGCTCCGGAGTCAGTTGGTGATTACCCGATCCACGCGTATCGACCGGAAATGACGGCGTTTCCGTGGGAGCGGTGAGAAAAGAGAAGGCGGATGCCAACGGGTCCTTGGCAGGATGTCCGCGCTCAACACTCGATGGGAAAGGACCCGACGATCATGACTCGTGCCATCACTCTGATCCGCTCCGCATCCCTCTCCGACGTCGCCGAGTACGCCTACGCGGCCACGGCGCCCGCCGACTCCCGACTGATCTTCCTCGCCGGTGCGTGTCCCCTGAACGACGACGGCTCGACGGCAGCGATCGGGGACTACGCGGGTCAGGCGCTGAAAGCTGTCGAGAACATGCAGGCCGCTCTCACGGCCGCCGGCGCGTCACTCCAGGACGTCATCAGTACAAGGATTCTCGTCGCATCGGCCCGGCGGGAGGATTTGGTGGCTGCCTGGCAGGTGGTGCGGGACTCGTTCGCTGACCATGACGTTCCCAGCACCTTGATGGGCGTCACTGTGCTCGGCTATAAGGACCAGCTCGTCGAGATCGAGGCCGTCGCCGCCGTACTCGACTCTTGAGGCCCGATGACACCCTGCGGCGGCCGGGCGCGGCCTGGACCGGATGTGCCTGGCGGGAGCACCACGATGCTGCTCTGGCAAGAGACCCGGTGCCTCCCAAACTCATCCACACCACCTGTCCATGGAACGGGGTGCCTCCCCAACTCATCGACGAGCGACGTCAGTACTGCGGTTCTGGCTCGATTTCCGTGAAGGCGGCACGCGGGGTGACGGCTGACGCTCAGGTCAACCTCCTGGGATTTTCCTGAAAGTGAGCCGTGCGAGCCTTGGCGTGAAGGCCGATGCCGCGCACCCGCCCTCCGGATGAGGTTCGGGCCGAGGGGAGGTGTCGCCGGTTGGTCAGGCGATGAAGTCGTGGAGGGCAGGCAGCGGATCGGTCGTCTCGACAGATCCGATGTAGACCACGGCCTCCTCGAACTGGAAGTGGGAGAGCCCTTCGTGGCGTGGGCCGATGACGAGAAGGTTGCTCCCGCGGCGCCAGGCGGCGTGCCGCCAGTCGCCGGGGCCCATGGCCAGGGTGCCGCCTTCGGACCTGAGGTCGCGCTCCGGGGGACCGAGTCGCTGAGTGAATCCGGTGATAGCGGCGTCGATCTGCGCGTCGAACACGTCGCGTCCGGCGTTCTCGTGGCTGGACCAGCCGGGCAACGTGCCCCAGAAGTCCTCAGCCCAGTCCTCGCCGCCAACCCAGTAGAAGTGGGCGAAAGACAGGGCGAGGTGGTCCCCGAGGTAGGCGAGATGACCTTCGGCGGTGACAAGAGTGTCTTCCAACGGCAAGTCGTCGCCTTCGCGCCAGCCCAGACGCTGCAGTGCCGCCTCGGGGACCGTTCGGTCGTCCCATGGCAGTTCCGCCAGGCCGACGATCTGTTCCACCAAGAGGGAGGTGACGGGGCAGGCGGCGACGTGATCGGCGATCGGGTCCTCGTCTGTCATGGCAGAACGGTATCCAGGCCCTGTGACGACATCGCCCCCACCCCCACACGACCTCCAGCCGGTCCGAAGTGTCTTCCCAACCCATAGCTCAGCGTGCCCGCATCACAGAAGTTGAGCCAGAACCCGTTCTCATGGACATAGCCAGTGGGGCCGTGGGGAGGCCGACTGAGTGGGTGCTGCGAGGTGCGTGGGGAGAGTCGGCATCCGTCCATGCTGGCGCGTATCGGATCCGGTGTTACCCCGGTTCGGGGCCCGGCCACGGTGTGCGTCAGCGTGGCCTTGCTGGTACCGGGTCTGCCGGTCGCGGCCGGGCTGCACCCCGGCGCCGAGGTGGGCGCCGGGGTGCAGCTTGGTCACCAGATCCAGTGCTGGAGCCACGCCGTCAGCAGGGTGATGGCGCTGCCGCCGGCGGCGTAGAGAGCCCCGCGGAGGGGCTCCTGCCACATCGGGCGGTGGATCGGCCCGTGGGAGAGGTGCGGGTGCAGTTGACGCGCGGCCTGGCGCTGGCGCCAGAGGGCCCGGCGCCGCTGATGACGGCCCCAGCGCTTGCCGTTGTCGTCTTCGGGCATGGTGGTAACGTCGTCCACGGATATACCTCCAGTGAAATCGCAGGAGATCTGGTCTTTGCGGGTCTTACTGGTGGTGCATCGCGCAGGGAGTCGTCGACCCGGTTTCTCAGGCCACTGGTCGCGGCTCCTTTTGCGTTACTGAGATGGTAGCGAGCGCCAAGAGGAATACATTCGGCTGCGGCCGGACCCGTGTTTCGCTTCTGTGCCGTTGTGTTGGCACGTGTTCCTGATGGTCATTCAGGATCGCTGAGAGCGTGCCCATCCAGGGCGTTTTTGTTGCATTGCGTCTCGGCTGGCTGCACGTTAGTGCGCACAGGCCGGTAGATGAGCAAAAGTGCTGCGGAGAGCTGCTCGCAGACGCCCCTCTCCACCTGCCCTTCGATGAAGACGACGCTGTACAGGATTAGCGGGGCGAAGGACTCACGTTGGTGCACAGAGGCTCGTAGGTGAGGACGATGAAGCAGCCTGACCTGCACAGTGGCGTGCCGAGCATGGCGGCGGACGTGGTTCGGCTCCATGCGCTGTCCTGTGGTGCGCCAGCGCGAGGCCCCCGGCGGGAGGTGCGGGTTTCTCGGTGTCGATCAACGCTCGTATGAGGCGGCTCAGCTCTCTTCCGCAGTCCTGGTAACCAGGTGACCTCGTCACAGCGTCGTCTTTCGTCGTGACCGTCTGGTCTCCGGCGGACAGCTCTCGAAATTTGAGCGCTAGGCGTTCCTGCTCAACGATGTAGACGCCCACGGACTCCACCCGTGCCACTACCTTTTTGGCGAGGATGAAGGCGCGCGGGCCCTTCCCGGCTATGCGCCACTTGCGGTAAGTGCCTGGTGTGATGCCGAGGCGGGAGGCGATGCCGGGTCCGGCTTCGGTGTCCTCGATCCATAGGAGACCGGGTGGGGGGATCCTGCTCGTCGCTGCACCTCCGGCTGAGGCCTTCCCCTCCCGAGAGATACCCGACGGCCGTGCGCCAGGCGTTCAAGGACGCGGCTTGGCCGGGTATAAGCGCGAACTCGCCGGGGCCCGCGCTCACACTGCTACCGCCATTTCCGGTACGCATCGACGATCGAAGTGCGGCTCACGCGGATCGTGTGCCATTTGGTGCGCAGTGGGCACGCGTGTGGCTCGGTGGTTTCGGGCATGGCGAAGCTCCTTCGTTGTGTGGTCAGGGGTGCGGGGCCCGCTGTGTCCCGCTGGGAGGGGTAGTCGGCGGCGCGTGCGTCTCGCTGCATCTGCCCGGCGTGGCGTTCCGCTGTTCCCCGCGCGAGCGGAGTTGAACCAGCGCTGAGGATGGTCGCGTCCACTTTGGGAGGCATGGACGTGCCGCGCAACCAGTTCACACGGTCGCGCGGATTTTGTACCGCCTGGTCGAGGAACACGCTGCTGGGGCCTCCCGCCAGCAGCTTCGATGCGCGGCTGCGGGGCAGAAGGTCCCTGGTGGGACTGGGAAGTCATCGCCTGGAACGCTGGCCAGCTTCGGTTGGCTGCCGGCCACGACCTCACCTATTACCACGGCTTGGAGCTGGTCTTCGACGATCCGGCCTTCGTCAGCTGTCCAGCGATGTTTCACGATCCGGTCTTCCGCGCACCGACGACCGAGGAGTTGCTCAGAGTCACCCGTCAGCTCGGTGAAAGACCGCCCGTTCTGGTCGCCTTCGAAGGAGACGCGAACGGCCAGGAGCCCGTCTCCTGCCTCATCGCTGCGGAACGGCTCAAGATCGTGCACGAGAAAGTTCTGAGGTGCTGGCGGGAGGGCATAGCACCCGGTCAACGCCTCGCGCCATGGGTGCGGCCGCCGGACCGGTAGACAACGCCGTTCATGGCCGATCAACCCACGACGCGGCAGCTGCCCGCAGTTCGCCGTAGCCTGCAGCACCACCCCTGCGGGTGACTGAGACACCAGATACTGGGCGAGTTCTGGGTCCGGCCGCGGAGCGGCCAACCGGCCCCCACGGCCGGGCCCTCGTCACGCCGGGCAGCGGCGACGGCTAGCGGTGACGCTCAAGCTCGCGGACGAGACCTGGGGTCGGTGGCGGTGAACGGCCGCGTCAGGCCGCCAGCCTCTGTGACACATTCCTGCGCCTGTGGACCACCCAGGGCGCGCCCACCCGAGAATCGCCTACTCCCCCGCCCCGTACCGGATGCCCCACCAGATGGCGCATCCTTACCAGAGCGTCAGCCACACGTTGAAGAGAACATAGAGCGCTCCGAGGGAGAGCGGTGCCAGAGCAGCAGTGGCCAACCGCAACGTGTTGTGGCGACGCCGCCACGGCAGGAGCCAGCTGACCAGTAGTAGTGCTGCGGGGACAACAAGCCCGTACTCGCAGCACACTTTGAAGATGAGCGAAAAGGTCGGCTCGTTGTGTTCGCTGTGGCACTCGTTGCCGCACAGGGTGGAAGTGATGATGACGAGCCAGCCGAGCACAAATGCCCCGCCCAGAGTCACGCCGGTCGAGATCGCCGGAAGGATGATCGCCCGGGGATCACGATCGTCGTCCGTCGGACGTCTCGGCTCGGCACGGAAACGGCATCTTCTCCATGTACTACAGCCAACCCTCCACCACGTCCGCGCGCATGAGTCCTGGTACTCAACCTCGCACCCCACCTGCACTCTGACCTCGGTCTTCACAGCCGCGTACGACGCGCCCACCCCGTGCCACTGAGGTCCGTGGCGGCGGCAGTGATCTCGGCCGTGGCGTCGATCCGCTTCGCCTTCGGGTTGTAGGAGAAGGCGAGGGAGGAGTGCCGCGCCGTTACCCAGCTTCCGGAAGTACGGGCCCCGCGCCCCGGCCCCGCTGAAGCCGGCCAGCGCCAGACCCGGGGCCAGGACGAGCGGCGCGACGGTAGGGAAGGGCATGTCCCGGTCTTAGGCGTGGATCCGAGGATTCAAGGTTTCCTCAAGGCGGTGTTCCTACGTTCGTCGGTGAGTCCGCATGGGACTCGGTGAGTCCACAAGGAACAGGGGGAACCGTGAGTAGGTCGAGCAGCACAGCACGCACAGCATGGCGCGCCACGAAGGTGTGGCTGATCGGGTCGATGGCGGTGGTGGCGGGGCTCGTGACACCCGCGTACGCCGGTCCCACGTACGCCGGAAGCGCCGCCGAGGAGCCCCTGAAGCCGATCTCCAACCGGTTCATGACCTGGAACACGAACGGGCAGGACCTCGGCACGCCGAAGGCGATCGCGGAACAGATCAAGCACTTCCTACCGCAGGTGGCCGCGTTGCAGGAGTCCTGCTTGAACGAGGTGCGTGAGGCTGTTCGGCAGCTCAACGAAGCGGGGCTGAAGTACGAGTACCGGAGCGGACTGGCCGCCCTGAACGGCGGCTGCCCGGGCCGGCTGGGCACCGCGATCGTCTACGCCAAGGGCACCACGGTCAGGGCGCACAACAAGAAGGGCTACAGCGACGACGAGGGATGGCTGGAGGCGCGTGGCATGCAGTCCTTCACCACGAAGCTCGACGGCCAGTGGGTCCGGGTGTTCAACACGCACCTCAGTGCACCGCCCTACGAACGTCTGAGGAAGCTGCAGGCCAAAGAACTGGCGGACGCCACGCGACCGCACCCCCGCGCACTGATTCTCGGCGACCTCAACACCCGGCCGCACGCCACAAACGTCATGGCCCCGATCTGGAAAACCGAGTTCAAGGACGTCGACCAGTTCTGCGGACCGGCCAAGGATCCGCGGTGCACCAAGACCCTCCCGCTGACCGGGCCGCCCCGTACTGCCGAGGAGTCCAAGTACGACTACATCCTCGGCCGGGGCGTGAACTTCCGTAGCTGCAGGCTGCATACGCCCACCGATGACCACCGGATCGTGATCAGCGATCTCACCGTGGCCAATGTTCCCCGGCCGGTGTGCACCGTGACCTGACGGACGCGGACGGGGCAGGGCGGCCGGGTCTCCCGTCCGCCCTGAAGCCCGTCACCCGTACACGGGCCGCTACGCCCCGTCCCGTCGCCGCACGAGCAGGCCAGCGCTCCCTGTGAAGCCGCGGCGCTCCGCGTGGGCGAGGCTCGGCGTCGCCGCCCCCGGCAGCGTCCCCCTGAACCTCACCGGCCACCAATCCCCCTAAAGCTGCGCTCGCCCCACCCGCGTGCTATACGAGCGCCTGGACCGCCTTGCTGACGCCGGAGGCTGCTGGTCGGCTGCGGTGCCGGCGGGATTCGAACCGCGGACGGGGAGGGGCAGGCCCGCCCGGTCCCTGTCAGTCGCCGCGAGAAGGGCCTCTCTCGCGGCGATCGCAATGGGCCGCTCTGCCACGGCTCCGCAACCTGCGGGTGCTGCGCAGTCCCGCTCCAATCAAGGTAGAGACAACGCCCTGTGGAGGGCGAGCTCTTTTTTACGGTACGAACCGGCAGGTGAGGGGTTCGGCCAGGGCGCGGATCACCTCGGCGGACGCGGGAGTGGTTCGCCACGATCAACCGGAGCGACCGCGGCTCCGCGGTGGCCGCCCCGCGTGCCGGTGGCTGGCGAGGAGGGCTGAGAGTGTCGAGACGGAAGACGATGGGACATGTTGCCGAGACGGTAGACCATTACGCAGCTCATTCGATCTCCCTAACGTTGAGGGCATCAACCCGAATGACAAGGGAGAGTTCCCATGCGTGCTGTTGTCCAGAATTCCTTCGGTGGACCCGAGGTCCTGGAGACCGTCGACATCGACCGGCCCGAGCCCCTCGGCGGAGAGGTGCTCATCCGCGTTCGGGCCAGTGGCGTGAACCCCGTGGACGTTGCCGTCAGGTCGGGGGCCTACCCGCTGCTGGGCGAGCCGAGTTTCGGTGTGGGTTGGGACATCTCCGGAGTCGTGGAGGAGGTCGGTCCGGGAGCCCGATTCAAGGTGGGGGACGAGGTGTTCGGGATGCCGTTCTTCCCGCGTGCCGCGACCGGGTATGCCGAGTACGTCGCCGCACCCTCGCGACAGGTCGCCCGCAAGCCCGCCTCGCTCGACCATGTGCAGGCCGCCGCTGTGCCGCTGGCCGCGCTGACGGCTTGGCAGGGGCTGGTGGACGCGGCGCGAGTGAAGGCCGGCGACCGGGTACTGATCCACCGCGCCGCCGGAGGAGTCGGGCACTTCGCGGTGCAGATCGCGAAGGCGCGGGGCGCGTATGTGATCGCGTTGGCGAGTGAGGCGCGGCACGAGTTCGTGCGGAGCCTTGGGGCGGACGAGGTGATCGACTACCGGGTTACCGACTTCGCCGATGCGGTGCGTGATCTCGATGTCGTCTTCGACTCGAACGCCCAGGGTTCGCGTTCGCTGAGCGTGTTGCGACCGGGCGGCACACTGGTGAGCATCATGGAGCACTGGAACCAGGAGTTGGCAGCCGAAGTCGAAGCGGCGGGGCGGCACTTCGCAGGTGTGTCGGTCGAGCCCGACTACGCGTCGCTGGAGGCGATCGCCGCGCTGATCGACGCGGGACGGATCCGGCCCCATGTGCAGGAGACATTCCCGCTCGAGGAGGCAGGCAAGGCGCATGAACTGGTCGGATCCGGGCGGGTGCAGGGCAAGGTCGTGCTCACCGTAGGGTGAGGGCGTGGACATCCTTACCGAGGCGCTGAGTTCGATGCGGACCGGGCTTCCCACGTCCGTCCGCACCGACGGCCGTGCCCCCTGGGGGCTTCGGCTTCCGTCCGTCGCAGGGGCGGGCTTCCACGTGGTGCTGTACGGAACGTGCTGGCTGGTACCCCTGGAGAACGCCCCACTCCACGTGGAGCCGATCGCCCTGAGTCCGGGCGATGTGGTCTTCCTGCGCGACGGCCGTGGCCACATCCTCGCCGACCATCCGTCCACACCGGCCCAGGTGGAGAGGCCCGAGCAGTTCCGCCCGGGATCGCCCGTCGGTACGGTGAAGCTGGGCGGCGACGGCGCGCTGACCAGCCTGCTGTGCGGCAACTACCACTTGGACCAGAGGCGGCCGCACCCGTTGGTGCGGCAACTGCCCGAGGTGATCCATCTAAGGACGGGGCACGGCCGCCACCCCGAGCTGAGCGTCGCCGTCCAACTGCTCGGGATGGAGCTGGAGAACCCACGGATCGGATCGGCCGGCATCGTCCCCACGCTGATCGACTCGCTACTGCTCTACATCCTGCGCGCCTGGCTGGAGGACCAGCCCCCGGCCGCCGCGCGGGGCTGGGCCGCGGCGCTCGGCGACTCGGCGGTCGCCCCGGCGCTGGCGGCCATCCATGAGGATCCCTCGGCTCCGTGGACCGTCGAGTCGCTGGCCGATCGGGCCGGGCTCTCGCGGGCGGCCTTCGCACGGCGGTTCGCAGCGCTGGTCGGCGAGCCGCCCATGGCCTATCTGACCCGTTGGCGCATGACGACCGCGGCCCGGCTGCTGCGCGAGTCCGACAACCCACTGATCGCTGTCGCCGCGCAAGCCGGATACAGCTCCGAGTTCGCCTTCGCGAAAGCCTTCAAACGCGAGTACGGCCTGGCCCCCGGCGGATACCGCCGTCAGGCCCGGACCGCCTGACGACAGATCCACCACCGGGCACGAAGGCCGGCTGACCATGGGCGACGCGACAGCGCTGGACGGCTTCCTGGACAGCGTTCTGGACGGCTTTCTGGACGAAGAGGCCGTGCCCGGCGACCTGCACGGGGCGACGGCGCGGCGGCTCACCGTCTCCCCGACGGACGAGCGCACTGACGAGCGCACGGACGAGATGATCCTGCCGTGCAGTGTCGCCGACCCGGTCTTGGCGCACGCCGTGCTGAGCGACCTTCAGCCCGGAGGCCAGCTGCGCGTCACCGGCTATCTGCGGCTGCCGCGCGCAGCCCGTGACCCGCATCAGCGCGCACGGTCCGCCTCACCCTGAGCGAGCGCCTCCGTCAGACGCTCCAGTCGCACGGCGAAGGCGGCGGCCTCACCCGGCGGCCACGTCGCCATCTCCTCGGCCAGGAAGGATTCCATCGCCCCGCGCAACGCCGTGACCGCCCGCTCGCCCTCATCGGTGAGGACCAGCCTGGTGGCACGGGCGTCAGCAGGGTCGGGGCGACGGGCGATCAGCCCGGCCTCCTGCAACCTGGTCGCATAGCGGGTGGTGACGGTGCGGTCCATCCCGATCGCCTCGGCGAGCTTGGTGGCGGTGACGGGGCCCACGCGAGCGAGCCCGGACAACACCGGGTAGGTCGTGGCGTCCACGCCCTCCACCCCCGAGGTCAACCGGCCGTAGAGCCCGGCGCGGGTGGCCCGCAGGGTCAGCGCCCCGATGGCTGCTGCCACGCGGGCGGCGGACGCGCTGTCATGCGTCGTTTCACTCACGCCTCGATGATACGTGCAAAAAACACGGAGTCCTGCTACCGTCGAATGCGTGCAGAAAGCACGTGCATTCAACACGCAAAGGATGGACCCATGTCGCATTCGTCTTCGCCCCAGCCCCAGCCCCAGGACCAGGACCAGCACCCGCACCCGCGCCCGCCCGTCGTACGCCCCGAAGACGTCCTGCCCGAAGGGGTCGACTCGACCGCGATCAACGGGCTGACCGTCCGCAAGGGTTCGGTGGCCGCATTCGTCGCCAACGCCCTCCGACTGGACGACCTCACCGAGGGCACTCCCGAGCACGCAGCCGTCGTCACACAGCTGCGAGAACTCGCTCCCGCCCTGCGCACCATCGGCCTCCTCGACGTCTTCCGGCCCCGCTCCCCCGTGGTGGAGCGGATCCTCGCCGAGGTCGCGTAGCGCGGCGGACGAAACAAGCGGGATCAGGCCGCCCGCCCACGCAGGGAGAGCAGAGCGCTGAGTGCGGCGGCACCGTCGAGCAGCGCTCTGGAGCGGGCCGCGATGCCCGCGTCCCTGGTAGCCAGCGCGGAGGCGACGTCTTCCAAGCGGCGGGCGCGCCCCAGCTCCGGTACGAGGGCCCGAAGGGGTGCGATGCGGTAGCCGGCCTTGCGGAGTTGGTGAACGATCCGCGCAGTGCGCACCTGAGTCGGGGTGTAGCGGCGCGTTCCTCGCACGGGGTCGCGGTCCGGGACGACGAGACCCTCCGCATCCCAGTGCCGCAACGTCGAAGGGCGCACGCCGAGAGCCGTGGCGAGTTCGGAAACGCCCATCGAGTCCGCTGCGCTGACGTCGACGATCGGCTCGCCGGCGATGGCTCGGGCGGCCTCTCTGGCCCGACTCAGTTCCGTGCGCTCTGTGTCGAGCCGGGCGTGCGCCGCGTCGAGAAGGGCGAGCGCCTGCGCAACGGGGAGCTGGTGGACGGCCCGAACGATCTTCTTGGCCTCTGTCGGACCCGCGCCTGCCGCGAGGGCGCGGTAGGCCAGCGCGGACTGCAGATGCACCTCCCCATAGGTCCGGTAGCCCGCGGCCGTGCGCGTCGCCGGCGGAAGCACACCGTCGCGCTCGAGATTGCGAATCTGCTGCACGGAGTACCCGGCACACCGCGCGACATCGACCGTGCGCATGGCCCCCGATTTGAGACCTGACAACGTGAATCTCTCCCTTCTCGGCCCCAAAGTCTCCACAAGCACTTCAATGCAACGCTAGAGCACATGACCACCATGGACGAGATCATCAGCTTCGTGGACGGCCTCGACGGCGTCCTGACCATCAGGCCGGCGCCCGGCGACGGCTCACCGGAGATCAGCTGGGGCGACACGTTCTTCCACTACGCGCCTGACGGCGTCGTCCCGGCAGCCGCCCAACCGTTCGCGACGATCGTGACCAAGGACTACCCCGGCGACGAGGCATCGCGTCTGGACCGGGCGGACGCCTTCCGCGTGAACATCGCCGCCGGGAAGGAAGCGTTCGTCCGGTGGACCGGCCACGCGCCACGCGAACCGGCCGCCACCGAGGTCGACCCCAGCACCCCCGACACCGTGATCGCACACCCCGCCTACGGCGCCGTCGGCTGGTTGGCAGTGGTGAACCCGGGCGGGCGTACGGAGGCGGCAACCCGCGAGTTGCTGCGTGCGGCCCATCACCTCGCACGCTCACGCCACGAGCGACGCACGGAATCGACAACGCGATAACAACGCGATAAGGCGGCCCGGAGCGGGGGTTGAGTCGGGGCGGCGGCCATCCGCCGTCGCTCCGACCGCCGACCTGCCCGATCACCACCCCACATCCTCGGGACGATCGTCGAAGCGCTCCGTGAGGCGAGCGACTCGCGCCCGAAGAGGCACCGTTGCGCGGGTCGGCCGATCGCGGTGGACTGCCCCGATGACCAAGACCCACACCCTGTACCTGATCGCCTGCGCCGCGCCGCCCGCCCGCTGTCTGGAGACCCCCATCCGCGCTGCCCAGAAGGCGGGTTGGGACGTCTGCCTGATCCTCACACCGTCCGCGTACCGGTGGGCGAAGGAGGACGCCGAGGGCGAGATCGAGACCCTGGAACAGCTCACCGGCCACCCCGTCCGGTACCAGTACAAGCTCCCCAGCCAGGACGACGTCCTGCCACCGCCGCACGCGCTGCTGGTCGCCCCGCTGACCAGCAACACCATCAACAAGTGGGCTGCGGGCATCAGCGACACCCTCGCGCTCGGGCTGATCACCGAGGGCCTCGGGCTCGGCCTGCCGATCGTCGCCCTGCCGCACTGGAACGAAGCCCAGGACGCGCACCCGGCCGTCGCCCGCAACGTCGACTTCCTACGGGTCGCCGGCGTGACCGTGCTGTACGGCGAGGGCGGCTTCGTGCCGCACCAGTTCCGCAACGGCGACCGCGACAGCTACCCGTGGCAGGCCGCGATCGACGCACTGCCGGCCATCGACTGACCCTGGTCAACGCCTGCTCCCCGCAAGCGCGGATCGTCCCGTCGCTACCTGGCGGCTGACAGCCGGCTCGTCTGCCGGCCGCCAGGCGGCCCCGGCGTCACATCAGGCGCTGGTGGGCCCCTTCGTGGGCTGCCGCAACGGCACTCCCGGCTGGCAGACTCCTCGATCATGGCGAACAGCGGACTGTGGGTCGGCATCCTCACTGCACTGACCGCGCTCGGAGCCAGCTACATCACCGCGCGGGCGACCTCCCGCGCGGCGCTGGTCCAAGCCCGAACAACCACAATGGCAGAGGCCCTTCGTGAGCAGCGCGACCGGCGCAGGTCCACCTATCGGGAGATGATGAGTTGCGCGCACGCCTTCTCAGAGGTCACCTGGCAGATCGACGACGTCGACGCGACGCGTGACCGCGAGGGCAAGGACCGGATCCTGACGCAGATGTATGAGCGCATCGGCCCGACCATCGGGAACATGAACAGGGCAACCCATGAGGTCCGGCTCGACGGTCCCGCCGAGGTCTCCGCCGCGGCGGAGCAGGTGCGGCAGACGGCGCGACACGTGCAGCCCCTGCTCAAGGCGCTCATCAGTGACGACGGTCCCGAGCGCAGGCACGAATACGACGCCGCGTACCGGGATTTCCGGCAGGCCTTCGTCACGTTCGTAGGTCTGGCGAGACAGGCGTTGGAGGTTGAGGACCAAGAAGGTTAGCTCTCCCACGCCTTCCGCGCGGCAGCCGCCCACGGTATCGACAGGGCCGCCCGTCGAAGGCCCCGCCCCTGCACGGGCCGGGGCCTTCGAGGTGAGAGTGAACTGCCCATAGGCGGAAGGGAGTCGGTCAGCGCTAGCGAATCGGCATGCCCGACAGCGTGCGGGCGATCACCAGGCGCTGGATTTCGCTGGTGCCCTCGAAGATGGTGTAGATGGCGGCGTCGCGGTGCATGCGCTCGACGGGGTATTCGCGGGTGAAGCCGTTGCCGCCGAGGATCTGGATGGCCTGGGCGGTGACCTTCTTGGCGGTCTCGCTGGCGAAGAGCTTGGACTGCGAGCCCTCCGCGGCGGTGAACGGCTTTCCGTTGACGGCCATCCAGGAGGCGCGCCAGACCAGCAGTCGGGCCGCGTCGATGGAGGTGCGCATGTCGGCGAGTTGGAAGGCGACGCCCTGGTTGTCGATGATCGGGCGGCCGAACTGCTCGCGGGTCCTGGCGTACTCCAGGGCTTCCTCGTACGCGGCGCGGGCGGTGCCGACGGCCATCGCGCCGACCGCCGGGCGGGAGGCCTCGAAGGTGGCCATCGCGGCGTTCTTCACCCGCTCGCCGCCGCCCGCCTTGGCGCGCTCGCGGGCGCGGGCCAGCCGCTCGTCCAGCTTCTCCTTGCCGCCGAGCAGGCAGCTGCCGGGGACCCGGACGTCCTCCAGGACGACCTCGGCGGTGTGCGAGGCGCGGATGCCGTGCTTCTGGAACTTCTGGCCCTGGGAGAGTCCGGGGGTGTTCGGCGGGACGATGAAGGAGGCGTGACCCTTGGAGCCGAGCTCGGGGTCGACGGACGCGACCACGACGTGGACGTTGGCGATACCGCCGTTGGTGGCCCAGGTCTTGGTGCCGTTGATGACCCACTCGTCCTTGGCCTCGTCGTACACGGCGCGGGTACGCATCGAGGCGACGTCCGAGCCGGCGTCGGGCTCGGAGGAGCAGAAGGCGGCGACCTTCACGTCGTCGGCGTCGCCGTACATCTGCGGCACCCAGGTGCCGATCTGCTCCTCGGTGCCGTTGGCGAGCACGCCGACCGCGGCGAGGCCGGTGCCGACGATGGACAGGGCGATGCCCGCGTCGCCCCAGAAGAGCTCCTCCATGACCATGGGGATGCCGAGGCCGGTCGGGTCGAAGTACTGCTGCGCGTAGAAGTCCAGCGAGTAGATTCCGATCTTGGCGGCCTCCTGGATGACCGGCCAGGGGGTCTCCTCGCGCTCGTCCCATTCCGCGGCGGCGGGGCGTATGACGTCGGCGGCGAAGCCGTGGATCCAGTCACGGACTTCCCTCTGCTCGTCGTTGAGCTCCATGGTGAACTCGGCCATGTCCCCTCCAGCGCTGCAGGCAGTACGATGTTACTAGCGGTAACCCGTAGTGTGTTACTCGCCAGTAAGCACTGTCAACTCCCCCGGCGGCGGATTCGCGGCGGAGGACGGGTGTTACGTTGCGCGAGCGCCACAGATTCACAACGGGTGGGGAGCACGACCATGGAGAGCACAGAGCACAGCGAGGGCCGTCATTCGGCGACCGAGCGCCGGCGGCGGGAGTTGCTGGAGGCCGCGGAGCGCATCGTGCTGCGCGACGGCCCGGACGCGTCGATGAACGCCATCGCCGCCGAGGCCGGCATCACCAAGCCGATCCTCTACCGGCACTTCGGCGACAAGGGCGGGCTGTACCGCGCGCTGGCCGTACGGCACACCGACGCCCTGCTGGACAATCTGCGCACCGCACTAGACGCGCCGGTCGTGCGCCGGGACCGGGTCGAGGCCACCCTCGACGCCTATCTGCTCGCGATCGAGACCCGCCCGCAGGTGTACCGCTTCCTGATGCACCCCTCGGACGAGGAGAACTTCCCGGAGTCCGGTTTCGACGTGGGGCGGCACTCCGCTCCGCTGCTGCGCCGGCTCGGCGAGGAGCTGGCCAAGGTCATCACCGACCGGCTGGACCTGGGGCCGGGCGGCGAGCTGAGGGCCCGGGTATGGGGGCACGGCATCGTCGGGATGATGCACGGCGCCGGCGACTGGTGGCTGCGCGAACGCCCCTGCTCCCGCGAGCAGTTGGTCGAGCAGCTGACCGATCTGCTGTGGGGGCAGCTGGCCATGGTCGAGGACCGCGCGGGCGGCCCCGGCTTCTGAGCCGAGCCGGAGCCGCGCGATGTCGAAGCCGCGCCGCGATGCCGAAGCCGCGGGGGCCGGGCCCGTCGCCGGCCTCGGCGGGCGGCCCGGCGGCCCGGCGGCACCCTTCGTCTCAGCGGGCGGCCGCCGCCTCCGCGGCCGCGGCCCGCGCCGCCCAGGGAGCCCTGGCCGCCGTGCGTAGCACCCGGCGGCGGCGCAGGCCGGTGAGCCGGTCGACGTACAGCTGCCCGTCCAGGTGGTCGCACTCGTGCTGGAGGCAGCGGGCGAAGTATCCGGTGCCGGTCACCGTCCTCGGCTCGCCGGTGACGGTGAAACCGGTCACCACGGCGCGGTCGTGGCGCGGGGTGCCCGCCTCGATTCCGGGGAGCGAGAGGCAGCCCTCCGGCCCACGGACGACCGGTCCGTCGACCTCGACGAGCCGGGGGTTGACGAGATGTCCCAGATGGCGGACGTCCTCGTCGTCGGGGCAGTCGTAGACGAACACCCGCAGCGGGACGCCGATCTGGTTGGCGGCGAGGCCGACGCCGTCGGCGGCGTACATCGTCGCGAACATGTCCTCGACCAGCCGGGCCAGCTCGCCGTCGAAGGCGGTGGCGTCCTGACAGGTATCGGTCAGGGACGGATCGCCGAGCAGGCGCATCGGGCGGAGACGGCCGGAACTACCGGGAATGGTGCGGGAGCGCATGGGGCCAAGCGTACGGTCCCGTGAACACCGGATGACGTCGCACGGGTGGCGGGGTTCGGGCCCGCGGCCGGATCTCGATAGGCTGATCCCCGACCGAAGCCTCCGGCCGGTCATCGGCGGCGGAGGAGGCGTTCCACCGGCAGCCACACCGCAGGGGGGCGCCGGATGCAAGGAGGATCAAGGACGATGGCAGGCAACACGGAGCCGCTGTCGCCGCGGGCCAAGCTGGCCGTGACGGCAGGCAAGGCCGCGGCGGCGGTATCGCGCGCGGCGGGCCGCGGCAGCGGATCGGTGATCGGTGGCCGGGTGGCGCTCAAACTCGACCCCGACCTGCTCGCGCGGCTGGCCCGGCACCTGGACGTGATCCTGGTGTCGGCGACGAACGGCAAGACGACCACGACGCGACTGATCGCGGAGGCGCTGCGGGCCAGCGGCCCGGTGGTCTCCAACGCGCTCGGCGCCAACATGCCGGCGGGCATCACCTCCGCGCTGGCCGGCGGCTCGGACGCCAAGTACGGCGTCATCGAGGTCGACGAGAAGTACCTGGCCGGCGTGGCCCGCGATGTGACGCCGAAGGCCATAGCGCTGCTGAACCTCTCGCGCGACCAGCTCGACCGCGCCGCCGAGACCCGGATGCTGGCGGAGCGCTGGCGCGAGGGCCTGGCCGACTCCAAGGCGCTGATCATCGCCAACGCGGACGACCCGCTGATCGTCTGGGCGGCCTCGTCGTCCGCGAACGTGGTGTGGGTCGCGGCCGGCCAGGAGTGGAAGGACGACGCCTGGTCCTGCCCGTCGTGCGGTGGCGTGATGCAGCGTCCCGGCGACGACTGGTTCTGCGGCGAGTGCGGCTTCCGCCGCCCGATGCCCAGCTGGGCGCTGTCCGGTGATCACGTCCTCGACCCGCACGGCAGCGCCTGGCCGATCAAGCTGCAGCTGCCCGGCCGCGCCAACAAGGCGAACGCCACCACCTCCGCCGCGGTCGCCGCGGCCTTCGGGGTGCCGCCGCAGGTGGCCCTGGAGCGGATGTTCTCGGTGCAGGCCGTGGCCGGCCGCTATGACGTGGTCAGCTTCATGGAGCGCGAGCTGCGGCTGCTGCTGGCGAAGAACCCGGCCGGCTGGCTGGAGACGTTCTCGCTGATCGACCCGCCGCCGACCCCGGTGATCATGTCGGTGAACGCGCGCGGCGCGGACGGCACGGACACCTCCTGGCTGTGGGACGTCGACTACACCCGGCTGGCCGGACACCCGCTCTTCGTGATCGGCGACCGCAAGCTGGACCTGGCGGTGCGCCTGGAGGTCGCGGGGCTCGACTTCCAGGTGTGCGAGAGCGTCGACGAGGCGGTGCGGATGGCGCCGCCCGGCCGGATCGAGGTCATCGCCAACTACACGGCCTTCCAGGACCTGCGCCGCCGCGTGGGCAACTGAGTGCGGTCCACGGACGTTACGGACAAGGACGAGCGAGCATGAGTGACAACAGCCTGCGCCTGGTGTGGGTCTACCCGGACCTGCTGAGCACGTACGGCGACCAGGGGAACGCCCTGGTGGTGGAGCGGCGGGCGCGCCAGCGCGGTCTGGACGTCCAGCGTCTGGACGTACGCTCCGACCAGCAGATTCCCACCTCCGGTGACATCTACCTGATCGGCGGCGGTGAGGACCGGCCGCAGCGGCTGGCCTCCGAGCGGCTGATCCGCGACGGCGGTCTGTCCCGCGCGGTCTCCAACGGCGCGATCGTCTTCTCGGTGTGCGCCGGCTACCAGATCCTGGGCCATGAGTTCATCAACGACCTGGGCGAGCGGCAGCAGGGCCTGGGGCTGCTGGACGTGGTGAGCACCCGCGGCGAGGGCGAGCGCTGCGTCGGCGACGTGCTGGCCGACATCGACCCCAAGTTGGGGCTGCCGCCGCTGACCGGCTTCGAGAACCACCAGGGCGTCACGCATCTGGGCAAGACCGCCCGGCCGTTCGCCAAGGTGCGGTTCGGCAAGGGCAACGGCGTCGGCGACGGCTATGAGGGCGCGTACAACGACACCGTCTTCGGTACGTACATGCACGGCCCGGTGATGGCCCGCAACCCGCACATCGCCGACCTGCTGATCAAGCTGGCGCTGGACGTCAACGCGCTGCCTCCGGTGGACGACCGCTGGTACGAGGCGCTGCGCCAGGAGCGGATCGCCGCGGCGACCCAGCCCGCATAATCCGTTTCGCCCGAATCACCCCCTTTTCGTACGCCCGCAGTCCCGCACTGCGGGCGTACGTGTACCCACCGCCTTCGCGCTTGTAGGGTGTGCGGAATCCAACCGGACGACGGGGTCCGGGCCCCCGGTTGAGTTGCAGAGGTTTTTCGAGCAATGCGCATTGGTGTACTCACCTCCGGCGGCGACTGCCCCGGACTGAACGCCGTCATCCGCTCCGTCGTCCACCGCGCCACCGCCGATCACGGCGATGAGGTGATCGGCTTCCGCGACGGCTGGAAGGGCCTGCTGGAGGCCGACTACCGCAAGCTCGACCTCGACGCCGTCGGCGGCATCCTGGCGCGCGGCGGCACCATCCTGGGGTCGTCGCGGGTACAGCCCGCCCATCTGCGGGACGGCGTCGAGCGGGCCCGCGGCCACGTCGCGGAGCTGGGCCTGGACGCGATCATCCCGATCGGCGGCGAGGGCACGCTCAAGGCGGCGCGGCTGCTGTCGGACGCCGGGCTGCCGATCGTCGGCGTACCGAAGACCATCGACAACGACATCGCGGTCACCGACGTGACGTTCGGCTTCGACACCGCGGTGGGCGTCGCCACCGAGGCGCTGGACCGGCTCAAGACCACCGCCGAGTCGCACCAGCGGGTGATGATCGTCGAGGTGATGGGGCGGCACACCGGCTGGATCGCGCTGCACTCGGGCATGGCGGCCGGTGCGCACGCGATCGTGGTGCCGGAGCGGCCCTTCGACATCGACGAGCTGACGGCGCGGGTCTCCGCGCGGTTCGAGGCCGGCAAGAAGTTCGCCATCGTGGTGGTGGCCGAGGGCGCCAAGCCGCGCGAGGGCTCGATGTCCTTCGACGTCGGCGGCAAGGACATCTACGGGCACGAGCGGTTCGCCGGCGTCGCCCGCCAGCTCTCCGTCGAGCTGGAGAACCGTCTGGGCAAGGAGGCCCGCCCGGTGATCCTGGGCCACGTCCAGCGCGGCGGCACCCCCACCGCGTACGACCGGGTGCTCGCCACCCGCTTCGGCTGGCACGCCGTCGAGGCCGCGCACCGCGGCGACTTCGGGATGATGACCGCGCTGCGTGGTACGGACATCACGCTGGTGCCGCTGGCCGAGGCCGTGGAGACCCTCAAGACCGTGCCCGCGGAGCGCTACGACGAGGCCGAGTGCGTGCTGTGATCCAGCGGTAGTCCAGCGCTCCACGAACCGCCCCCGGCCACCGCCACGGCCGGGGGCGGTTCTACTCTTGTCGCCGGAGCATTGGTACGAATCAGGAGCGAGCGGATGGATCACAGCGGGCACGGCATGGACGGCATGAACATGGATCTGCCGCCGTTCACGCTGGGGCGGGGCCTGGAGTTCGGTGGTGATCCGTTCTTTCTGGTCGGCTGCCTGCTGGCGCTCGGGCTGTACGGCTGGGCCGTGGTCCGGCTGCGGCGGCGGGGTGACGCATGGCCGGTGGGCCGGACCGTCGGCTGGGCGCTGGGCGTGCTCACCGTGGCGCTGTCGATGTGCACCAAGCTCAACGACTACGGCATGGCCATGTTCAGCGTGCACATGGTCCAGCACATGATCATCAGCATGCTCTCGCCGATCCTGCTGCTCCTCGGGGCGCCGGTGACGCTGGCGCTGCGCGCGCTGCCGGCCACCGGGCGCGGCCGCAAGGGCCCGCGCGAACTGCTGGTGGGCCTGCTGCACAGCCGGTACATGCGGATCATCACCCACCCCGCGTTCACCATCCCGCTGTTCATCGCGAGCCTCTACGCGCTGTACTTCTCGCCGCTGTTCGACTTCCTGATGGAGTCCAGGGCCGGGCACATCGGGATGATGGTGCACTTCCTCGCGGTCGGTCTGGTCTTCTTCTGGCCGATCATGGGCGTCGACCCGGGACCGCACCGGCCGGGCTATGTGATGCGGATGCTGGAGCTGTTCGCGGGCATGCCGTTCCATGCGTTCTTCGGTATCGCGCTGATGATGGCGTCGGAGCCGATGGTCGACACCTTCGTCCACCCGCCGGCCTCGCTGGGGATCGAGGCGCTGGCCGATCAGCAGGCCGCCGGCGGCATCGCCTGGGCCTTCAGCGAGATCCCGTCCGTCGTGGTGCTGATCGCCCTGGTCTACCAGTGGTACAAGTCCGAGGCGCGCCAGTCGCAGCGCGCGGACCGGGCCGCCGAGCGCAACGGCGACAAGGACCTGGCCGACTACAACGCCTACCTCGCCTCGCTCAACACGCGGGGGCGGTGACGGCGGGTCGGCGCGTAGCGCCGTCTTCTGGGGGTGGAGGTCGGGCGACGGGCGGGCGGGTCGCCCACATCTGGCGGTACGGGCCGCGGCCGGGGACGATGGGTCCCATGGCCGCGGCCCGTGGCATGTGAGCGGACGAAGCGAGCAGTCGCAGCGCGCGCACGTTCAGGGGCCGCGATGAGGAGGTTGCGGGTATGCCCGGATCTGCTAGGACGATGGCCGTGATGACGGTGGGCGGGCTCGTGGTGGCCACCGCCTACACCGTGGCGCTGGGCGCCGACGGCTGGCTCTGGTTCTGTTGGGTGGTGCTGGCGCTGGTGACGATCGGGGTCGTGGCGGCACGGCCGGTCTGAGCGCGCGGACGGGTGCGGCCCCGCGGTGTCCCTCCCGGCCCCTGGAAGCCGTCGGAAGCCCTCAGAAGCGGAAGACCGGCCCGGTGGCGGAGTCCATCGTGCAGAGGTTGGCGAACTCCTGGTGCCAGTCCACCGCGGCGCCACGGAAGGTGCCCCGCGCGCTGACCGTGACCGGGGCGAACTGCTTGGTGCAGGCGTGCGGCTCCCCGGGCAGCGCGTCGAAGTCCCCGCGCGCCCAGGTCAGCGCGTTGCACGCGGCCAGGGCGTGCGGATGCCGGCCGTAGGTGTCCGGGCAGCCGAGCCGCACCCCGCGGACCCAGGTGTTGCCGTCCCCCGACACGGTCAGCAGCAGGCCCTGGTCGGCGGCGGGCGGCTTCGGCGCGGCGGGTGGCTTGGGCTCGGCGACGGGCGGCGGCGGCTCGGCGGCGGCCGCCGGGGTGGGGAGGAAGGTGCCGGCCAGCACCGCGGACACGGTGGTGAGCACGGCGGCGGGCAGGGCGGCACGGGCGGAGGTGTGTCGGCGGCGCACGGGCATCGGTGTCTCCTCGGAACCCTCGGTGGATTCAGGCCACCTCGCCCGGCGCCGCCGCACAAGCGGCCACGCCGCGATGTCGCCCGTACGGGCCGCTCACACGACAAGGTGACCGGCGGCGGAGGAGGCGGCTCCGCCACCGGTCACCGGACCGGGACTACCCGACGCGCTCGATCCGGGCGCGGCGGATCAGGAACTTCCCCTCCTCACGGACCTGCTCGAACGCCGCGTTGTTGAGCAGTACGCAGCTGCCCGACGTCGAGGTCACGGACACGGTCGTCGACTTGTCGTTGTCCAGGTTGGTCACCTTCAGCTTGGTCCCGGCGGGGAACTCGTTGCTGGAGGCCGCCGGTGCCCCGCCCTCGCCCGAGAGCGTCACCGTCGAGCCGGGGCAGACGACGTCGCCGTCCCCACCGGGCGGGGCGGCGGATGCTGACGGATCGTCCGCTGCGGGCGGCTCCGCCGAGCCGGGCGGCTCCTCGCCGGCGGGCGGCTGCCCGGACGCGGGCGGCTCACCGGCGGCGGGCGGCTCCTGGGCCTGTGGTGGAGCGCCCGCGGCATCACCCCCGTCCGCTCCCCCACTGCAGCCGGCGGCCTTCTGCTTGACCTGGATCTCCTTGATCACGGCCTGCCGGTTGGCGATCCGCGCCGCCGACTGGGCGTCGGGACGGGCCTGCTGATCGGCGATGAACTTCTGGTTGTTGCTCAGGGCGGTGGCCAGTCCGTCGCACGCCACCGATGCCTGGCTGGTGCCCGTCGTCACGATGGCGATGCCGCCGACCAGCGCCGCGGCGCTGACCCCGACGACGATCTTCTGACGACGCGTCACTCTTCTCTTTCGGGACATGTATGACTCCCTGTCCTCGGCCCGGAACCTGGGGTCCGGGCTCGGTTGCCGACCAGTACGGTGCGCCGGACCGGCCTCGTTCAGGGGGAGGGGAAAGTTGTCCGCGGATGCCAAAGCGAGGTGCGGCGGCGGTCCGGCCGGCTCCGGTCGCCGCCGCGCCCCTCCCGGGCGGCGTGATCCGGGCCGGGGGTGTTACCACCGACGGCGGTTGCCCATACACTCACTGCCCATCCGGGAGCCCTCGTGACCTGGAACGACGCAGCCGCCGAGACGATCCGACGGGAGAGGGAGCCGCCCCGTGTTCTATCAGGTGCTGAAGTACTTCCTGCTGGGGCCGTTACTGCGGCTGGTGTTCCGGCCGCGGATCGAGGGACTGGAGCACGTCCCGGAAGAGGGTGCGGCGATCATCGCGGGCAACCACCTCTCGTTCGCGGACCACTTCGTGATGCCGGCGATCGTGCCGCGCCGGGTGACGTTCCTGGCCAAGGCCGAGTACTTCACCGGGCCGGGCCTGAAGGGGCGACTGACCGCGGCGTTCTTCCGCGGCGTCGGGCAGATCCCGGTGGACCGCTCCGGCGGCCGCGCCTCACAGGCCGCGATCTCCTCGGGACTCGCCGTCCTGCGCAAGGGCCGCCTGCTGGGGATCTATCCGGAGGGCACCCGCTCGCACGACGGCCGGCTCTACAAAGGGCGTACCGGGGTCGCCTCGATGGCCATCCAGGCGGGGGTGCCGGTGGTGCCGTGCGCGATGATCGGCACGTTCGAGGCACAGCCGACCGGTCGGCGGCTGCCGCGGGCCATGCGGATCACCATCCGCTTCGGCGCGCCGCTGGACTTCTCGCGGTATGCGGGGATGGCCGACGAGCGCATCGCGCTGCGCGCCGTCACCGACGAGATCATGTACGCGATCCTCACGCTGTCCGGCCAGGAGTACGTGGACAAGTACGCCGGCGAGGCCAAGGCGGAGGCCCAGGCGCAGGCCCGCGCCCACGGGCGGCGCGGGCACGGCGGCGGGCAGGCGGGGTAGGCGTCCGGTCCGCGGGGGCGGCGCGGCGGCGGCCATGCCGCGGGTGGGGAAACCCGGATGCCCAGCGGGCCCTGGGTTGACAGGCTGGGGTCATGAACTCCGAGCTCAACGACGTCCCCGGCCCTTCCGAGGAGGGCGACGTGACGGACTGGATCACCACGCCCGTCGAAGCGCACATGCTGCGCGGCGCCCTGGAGGTGGAACGCACCGCACGCGGCGTGCTGCCGCACCGGCTGCCCGCCTGGGCCCGCAAGCAGTTCCCCGACGAGAACTTGGCGATGACCGAGGCCAAGCCCGCCGGGGTGCGACTCGTCTTCCGCACGGCGGCCACCGCCGTCGAGCTGGACACGCTCGCCACCAAGCGCGTCTACGAGGGCGTTCCCCCGCTGCCCGACGGCAGGTACGACCTGCTCGTCGACGGCCGTCTCACCGGCCGGGCCACCGCCTCCGGCGGCAATGTGCAGACCGTCGACATGGCCACCCAGTCCGTGGTCACCCGGCCCGGTCCGGCCGGCACCGTCCGGTTCGACGCGCTGCCGGCGGGGGTCAAGGACGTCGAGATCTGGCTGCCGCACAACGAGATCACCGAGCTGATCGCCCTGCGCACCGACGCTGCGGTCGAGGCCGCACCGGACCACGGCCGCAGGGTGTGGCTGCACCACGGCAGTTCGCTCAGCCACGGCTCCAACGCCGCGTGCCCGACGGAGACCTGGCCGGCGCTGGTCGCCGCCCGGACCGGTGTGGAGCTGATCAACCTGGGGTTCGGCGGCAACGCGCTGCTCGACCCGTTCACCGCACGTGCCATGCGGGACACCCCCGCCGACCTGATCAGCGTCAAGATCGGCATCAATGTGGTGAACAGCGACGTGATGCGGCTGCGTGCCTTCGGCCCGGCGGTCCACGGCTTCCTCGACACCCTCCGCGAGGGCCACCCCAGCACACCCCTCCTGGTCGTCTCCTCCGTCCTGTGCCCCGTCCAGGAGGACACCCCGGGGCCCCTGGTACCGGACTTCAGCACCGGAAAGCTGCAGTTCCGCGCCGTGGGAGACCCGGCGGAGCGCGCCGCCGGGCGGCTGACGCTGAACGTCGTCCGCGACGAGCTCCGCCGCATCACCGCGCAGCGGGCGGCCGACGACCCCCACCTGCACTACCTCGACGGCCGGTCGCTCTACGGCGAGGCGGACTTCGCCGAACTGCCCCTGCCCGACGGGGTCCATCCGGACGCCGCCGGGCACCGCCGTATCGGTGAGCGCTTCGCCGAGCTGGCTTTCGGGGCCGGCGGGCCGTTCGCCGCCGCGGCCGACTGAGCGTCATGGGAGCCCGGGGCGGTGGACGCTGCGTCTCACCGCCCCGGTACCTGCCGTAATTCGCTCGCGCGGTACACCGTCCGGCCCGTACCTTGATCACCATGAGTGATCGAATGCGGGGGTGCCGACGATGAGCGCCCGGCTGCGCGGGATGGCGCAGGAGACGGAGCGGATCGTTGCGGCGGGTGCGTATCGCGCACCGGGCGGACGGCTGGTGGAGATCGCGGCGGCGGTCGACAGGGCGCGGGCGGGGACCCGGATGTACGGGCCGGGGCCGGTCGCGGTCGAGCGGCCGGCTGTCGAGCCGGGTGGGACGGTCTTCGAGGTGACGGACGAGGGCAGTCTCACCGCCGGCCGGCGGCTGTCCGAGGCGGGCGGCGGCCCCCTGGCCGTACTGAACTTCGCCTCGGCGCGCAATCCCGGAGGGGGATATCTCAACGGTGCGCAGGCCCAGGAAGAGGCGCTGTGCCGCGGGTCGGCGCTCTACACCTGCGTGCGCGAGGCGCCGGAGTTCTATGCGGCGCACCGGGCCGAGCCCAGTCCGTTCTACAGCGACCGGGTGATCCTCTCGCCCGGTGTGCCGGTGTTCCGGGACGATCGGGGCACCCTGCTCGAAGTGCCGTACGAGGCGGGGTTCTTGACGGCCGCGGCGCCCAACGCGGGAGTGATCGCACGGCAGCGTCCGGACGAGGCGGCGCGGGTGCCGGCGGCGCTGGCCGCGCGTGCGGAGCGGGTGCTGGAGGTCGCGGCGGCCGGCGGACACCGCCGGCTGGTGCTCGGCGCCTGGGGCTGCGGGGTCTTCCGCAACGAACCGGCCGATGTGGCGCGGGCGTTCGCCGCGGCGCTGCTCGACGACGGCCGCTTCGCGGGCTGGTTCGACCGGGTGGTGTTCGCCGTGCTGGACCGCCGGGCGGACTCCCCCACCAGGGCCGCCTTCGCGGAGGCCTTCACGGTGTGACGCGCCGGGAGCGGCGTACGGACGGCGACGCGCCGCGGCGGGCTCGGCGTACGGCCCGGAACACGAGAAGGGGCGGCCGGGAGGGATTCCCGGCCGCCCCTTCGTGTCACCTCCGTGCCGCTACGGTGCGGCCGGAAGGTCGGCCGCGCCCTTGGCGACGGCCTTCGCCGTCGGCTTGGTCGGCTTCGGCGTGGCGTGCGGGGCGCACGTCACGTCCTTGGCGTCGGTCCTGCCCTCCAGGAAGTAGGCGTCCACCCGGTCGTTGATGCAGGGGTTGACCTGGCCGGTGACACCGTGCGAACCGGCGTCCTTCTCGGTGATCAGACGCGAGCCCGCGAGCCGCTTGTGCAGCTCGACGGCGCCACCGTACGGCGTGGCCGCGTCCCGCTCGCTCTGCACGATCAGCACGCTCGGCAGCCCCTTGCCGGTGGTGACCTCCACCGGGCGCTGCTGCTTGACCTGCCAGGTGGCGCAGGGCAGGTTCATCCAGGCGTTGGACCAGGTCATGAACGGTGCCTGCTGGTGGATGCGGGTGTTGTCCCGGTCCCACTTCCGCCAGCTGGTGGGCCACTTGGTGTCGGTGCACTCGACGGCCGTGTAGACGGCGTTGCCGTTCTCCGAGGCGATGTTGCCGGCGGTGTCCTTCAGGTCGGGACCGGCGTTCTCGACCAGCGGCTTGCTGTCACCGGCGAGGTAGGCGCTCCAGACCTCGGCGACCGAGGCCCACATCGAGTCGTAGTACGGCGCGTTCTGGAAGAAGCCAGTCAGTTCGGCGGGGCCGACGACTCCGCCGATGGGCTCCTTCTTGGCGGTCGCCCGCAGCTTCTCCCAGGCGGTCTGGACCTTCTCGGGGGTGTCACCGATGTGGTAGGCCGCGTCGTTCTTGGAGACCCACTTCTTCCAGTCGCCCCAGCGGGTCTCGAAGGCGAGATCCTGGTCGAGGTTGGCCTGGTACCAGATCTTCTCGCGGGAGGGGTCGACGACGCTGTCGACGAGCATCCGGCGGACATGGTCCGGGAAGAGCGTCGCGTAGACGGCGCCGAGGTAGGTGCCGTAGGAGACGCCCAGGTAGTTGAGCTTCTTCTCGCCGAGCGCGGCACGCACCACATCGAGGTCGCGGGCGGTGTTCGCGGTCGTCATGTACGGCAGGAGGTCGCCGCTGCGCTCGGCGCAGCCCTGCGCGTACTGCTTGGCGAGCTTGCGCTGGGCGCGCTTGTCCGCCTCGCTGTCCGGCACCGGGTCGGCCTTGGGGGCCTTGACGAACTCCTGCGGGTCCATGCAGGAGATGGCGGCGGAGTGGCCCACTCCCCGGGGGTCGAAGCCGACGAAGTCGTATGCCTTCGCGGTCTTGGCCCACAGGGGGTTCTTGGTGGTGATGCGGGTCGGGAACCTCATGCCCGAACCACCGGGTCCACCGGGGTTGTACAGGAGGGAGCCCTGGCGCTCCTCCTTGCCGCCGGTGCTGACGGCCCGGTCGACGGCGATCTTGATGGTGCGGCCGTCGGGCCGGGCGTAGTCGACCGGGACGGTGACATAGCCGCACTGGACGGGCGACTTCAGGCCCCAGTCCGCGGGGCAGTCCTGCCAGTCGATGCCCTTCTTGGCCGCGCGTGCGGCGGCGGTCTGAACACCGCGCGCTTCGGCCGTCTTGGTCTTCGGGTGCTCGCCGGCGCTGGCGGGCGTGGCGGCTATCGCTCCGGTGAGGAGCGCGCCGGTCACCAGGGTGCCGGCGGCGCCGAGCGCTGCTTTTCTTCTCACGTGGTGGTTTCCCCCTGCTCGGTTGCCACTTGTGGCGGCGTTGATCACAGGTCTTACGGAGGGATCCTGTCGTCTTACAGCCCCTCCTGAACAGGTTTGACCGGCAATTCTTTACCAAGCTGTAGGTTTTGACGCCGGATGGGCTCCGCAGGCGGAACGGCCGGACATCGCGACAGAACCGCATCATTTCAGCCAAGGCGGGCGGGCGGTGGTGCGCGGCGCAGGGCCCGGCACGCCGCACCGGGGCGGCTGCCAACCAGAGCCACACACGGGGCAGTTGACGTGGCGGAATGGTGAAGGCCGCTTGGCCGGTCGACTCGCGCGACATGGCATCCCGGCGGGGCGAGGCCCGACGCGATGGCCGCCGGAGGGCCGCGGAGGGGCGAGAACACGTCAATTGCCACAGACCTGCCCAGGAGGCATGTGCCCATCGCGCACCTTCAGTAACCTTCCGTGAAGGCTCTCCCACACGCTGCCACAACGGGAGGGCTTCGGCGTTTTCGCGCCTCAACCGCCCCGTCCCACAGCCGTCGCGAAGGAGTTCCGAAGTGCCGGGTATCGATCAGGTCTTGTCCCGAGCAATGGGGATCCCGGGCGTCCTGGGCGCCGGGCTGATCGACTGGACCAGCGGCCTGACCCTCGGTACGGCCGGCCAGGCCCCGCACGGCGACCATGACGCGGCCGCGGCGGACACCGCCGACGTCGTGCAGGCCGTGGCGCGCAACGCCACCTTCGACACCGGCGGCGCCTCCGGTCCGGCCCTGGAGGACCTGATCATCACGGCCGCCGACAGCTACCACTTGATCCGTTTCGTGCACACCGCCTTCGACAGCCAGACCTATCTCTACCTCTGGCTGGACCGTGCGCAGGCCAATCTCGCCGTCGCCCGGCTGCGGCTGCGCGATCTGGCGGCGGAGCTGGTCCCGTCCTGACACCGCTGCTCCGCCACCTCGCACGAACGGTTAGGGAACCAGCCATGGGCCTGCCCATACCTCCTCGCCCACCCACCCCGGACGGGCTGCTCGACCGGTTCGCCGCGCAACGCGTCACCGGCGTCCTGCGCGGCCCGCACGGTTCGGTCTACCTGCTCGACGGGGCGGTCACCTGCGTCGAGGGCGCCGCCGCACCCGGGCTCGACGTACGGCTCACCGCGGCCGGCAAGGTGCCCGAGCAGGGCTGGGGGCAGGCCGTCGACACCGCCGGGCCGCAGCACCGCGTCGGCCAGTTCCTGGTCAGCGAGGGCTGGCTGACGCAGGGTGAACTGGAGATCTGCCATCTGGCGGCCCTGCTCGACGCCGCCTTCTTCGCCCTGCCGCTGCCGCCCGAGGCCACCTCCTTCACCCCCGGGACCGCCCACTGGCTGGGGGCCGTGCGCCAGATCAGCGCCACCGCCCTGCAGCAGGCGACGGCCCGCCGCCGGGCACTGCTGGACCGGCTGCGGCCCTGGGCCGCGGTCGACACCTCGCCCGTCGTTCCCGTACGCCCCGGCCGCCGGGCCCGCACCACGGCCGGGCAACAGCGGCTGCTGGAGCGGGCCGACGGCCGGCACACCCCGTACGAACTCGCCCGCTCACTGGGACAGTCCGCGTTCGTGACGCTGCTCGACATCCGCCGCCTGGCCGCGGCCGGTCTCGTGCGCGTGCCGTCGCCGGCCGCACTCCCCCGGCGGCGGCCCGGCGCCTGCCTGGACGGGCACCTGCCGGAGCCCGCCGATCGGCACGAAACCCCGACCTGGCAACTACCGGTACCGGAACTCCTCGACACCGCCGATCCGGATATTGCCCTCCTGATCCGACTGCGTACGGCGCTGGAGGAAAACCTGTGAACCCTTGCGCGCGAAGACCGTGCACGGCATGAGGCGCGCCATCAAAAGACTGGCCGCGAAAAGGAGACTGATGACGATCGAGCCCCGGATACGGGACGAGCTACTCACACTGCGGGATCAGGTGAGGCATTTCCAGGGCGGAATGGTGGCGAGCGTGGACGGCATGGTCATCGCCCACGACCTTCCGGACATCGAACCGGACGGCCTTGCCGCACTCACCGCCGCGGCCATCGGGGTCGCCAAGCGCCTCACCGAGGCGACCGGTCAGGGGTCGTTCGAGGAGTCCCTGACGCGCGGCACCGGTGGCTACATCGCGGCCTACTCGGCCGGCCGCCGCGCCGTCCTCACGGCCGTGGCCAGCCCGGACACCAACGTGGGCCGGCTCCATCTGCAGGCCAGACGGGCCGCCGAACGCATCGGCGCCCTGGTCGACGCGGCACCGCGCCAGCAGTAGCGCCCCGCACGGGAATTCCCTCACCGCACACCTACGACCCCAACACCACGCACCACACAGCAACACCTTCGAAGAACGGAAAGGTCACACCCCTCATGGCTCAGATGGAATCCGCCCTCGCCGATGCCATGTCGACCATCGAAGGCGCCATAGGCGTCGCCCTGGTCGACTACACCAGCGGTATGGCGCTGGCCACTCTCGGCGACAACCTGGCCCTGGACCTCAATATCGCCGCGGCCGGAAACACCGATGTCGTCCGCGCGAAGATGCGCACCATGGAGATGCTGGAACTCCAGGGCTCCATCGAGGACATGCTCATCACCCTGACCGCCCAGTACCACATCATCCGTCCGGTCACCGGCAAGGGCGGCAGCGGCCTCTTCCTCTATCTGGTGCTGGACCGCAAGCGCGCCAATCTCGCGCTGGCCCGCCACCGCCTCGCCCGGCTGGAGGCCGATCTGGAGGTGTGAGCCTCACCCGGCGGCGGCGCTTCGGGCGGCCTCGTCCAGCAGGCGCCGCAGCCGTAGCGCGTCCGGGGCGAGGGCGGTGGCCAGCAGCGCGCCACCGGCGAGCGGCGCCAGGACCCCCTGGCCCGCGCCGTCGGCGGACCGCTCACCCGCCGCCGCACCGAAGAGCCGTACCTCGGCCGGCCCGGACTCCCCCTGCCGGTCGATCACCAGGAGTTGCCCGACGGCCCGGTGGCCGCCCAGTACGGCCGGGGTGTCCCAGCCGGGGACCCCGGGCCCGTACGCGGTCTCCTGGTCGAGCAGCGTACGGCCGGCGCGGCGCACGGTGAGCCGGCTGCGCAGCGCTCCGGTCTGCTCGCCGCTGCGGCCCAGGACCTGCTCCTCGCGGAGCACCAGGCGTGCGGTGGGGGCGAGTTCGACGGTCGTGGTCATCCGCAGATCGCTGCCCGCGGCGGAGATCAGCGGCTCGGGCAGCCAGTCGAGCCGTGCGCCGTCGCCCACCGTCAGATGCACGTCGTAGGTGGCCGGTGCGCCGGTGCGGCCGGGCAGCGCGACGGTCGCCGCGGCGGCCGTGATGTGCAGCGCGCTGCCCGCCTCGGCCGTGGCCTCGATGCGCAGCCGGTCGCCGCCGAGCGGTGCGCTCATGGCGCCGACGACGCAGACCCGGGCCTGGTCGCCGTGCGCGCGGATGCGGCGCAGCGCGAGCGGGCCGTCGCCGTCGAGGACCGGAAGCCGGGTGGTGCCCGAACCGCCGTCGGACCGCGCGACGATCCGGGCGGTGGCGCACAGACCGGCCGCCGGGACCGCGGTGGCCTGCGACACCGCCGTCTGCTTCGGGAGCGCGAGGGTCATGCCGGGCCCGCGGTCCACTCCGCCAGCCGGGCGCGGACCCAGTCCGATACGGGCCGGACGCCGTTCGGCGACTTCAGTGCCGTGAACGCGACGGGCAGTTCGCCGCGCTGGGCCTTGGCGTCGCGGGCCATGCCTTCCAGGTCGACGCCGACGTAGGGCGCGAGGTCGGTCTTGTTGATGACGAGGAGGTCGGCGGTGGTGACGCCGGGGCCGCCCTTGCGGGGGATGTCGTCGCCGCCGGCCACGTCGATGACGAAGATCTGGGCGTCGACCAGTCCCTTGGAGAAGGTGGCGGTGAGATTGTCACCGCCGGATTCGACCAGGACGAGGTCGAGGGGCCCGACCGCCTCCTCCAGGTCCTCGACGGCTTCGAGGTTGGCGGAGATGTCGTCGCGGATCGCGGTGTGCGGGCAGGCGCCGGTCTCGACGGCGGTGATGCGCTCGGCGGGCAGTACGGCCTCGCGGAGCAGGAACTCGGCGTCCTCGCGGGTGTAGATGTCGTTGGTCACGACGGCGATGGACAGCTCGTCGCGCAGCGCCCGGCACAGCGCGGCGACGGTGGCGGTCTTGCCGGTGCCCACCGGGCCCCCGAGGCCGAGGCGCAGGGCGCGGCGCGTTCCGTCGGCGCGCACCGGGTCGGCGGCGCTGTAGGTGTACCGCTCGGGGAAGGTGTCCTTGTGGTCGAGGTGCATACGGGCTCCGGGGACTTGGTGTGGGGTTCGGGGCGGGGTCTGTCGTGGCGCGGTGTTCAGGAGGCGAAGAGGCGTACCGGCCAGGCGGCGTGCTGCTGGGCGGTGATGTCCAGCAGCGGCGCGGAGGCGGCGGGCAGCGCGTCGACCCCTTCGGCGCGCACCCGCCGTGCCGCCTCGGCCGCCCGGTCGGCGACCTGATCGAGCTCGGTGGCCAGGTGGGCGAGTACCGCGGTGGCGTCGAAGGGGTCCAGGCTGAGCAGGCGGACGGCCGCGGTGGCCGGGCCGCTGACGTTCTCGTACGCCACCGCGTACGCGGCGTCCAGCGGATCCAGCCCCGCCGACCGCGCGGCCAGCCCCAGCACGACGGGCTGGTGTGCGCCTCGCGGTCGGGCCATGGCCAGCGCGTCGAGTTCGGGTGACGGCCAGGTGGCGCGGGCGGCCCGCATCATCTGCCGCCCCAGCTTGCGGGCGGTGGTCCGCAGCGCGGGCACGGGAGTACGGGCGTCGGCCACGTCGTCCAGCGCGAGCGGGTCGTGCCCGGCGGCCGCCGCGGCGGACAGCGCCGCCGCGACCAGGCCCGCGGTGTGCAGCCGCCCCCGGCAGAAGCTCTCCAGGCTCGCGGCGTCCTTGATGCGTCCTGCCGTGACGGCCGGTTCGGCGCCGCCCGAGTGGGCGTGCCCACCGGCCGGGAACCGTCCGTCGGCGAGGATCAGCAGCGCCGCCCGGCTCATCGGCGCCGCTCCGGTGTGTTTCGGGTGTGCTGGCCCGTTTCGTTCATGGCGGCGCTCAGAAGAGGAAGTACCGCTGGGTCATGGGGAGTTCGACGGCGGGAGCGGGTTCGACCACTTCGCCGTCGATGGTCACCGTGAAGCGGTCGGGGTCGACATGGACGCGTGGCAGGGCGTCGTTGTTGCGCATGTCCGCCTTGGTGACGCCCCGGGTGCTACGGATCGCCTCGTACGGCTTGGCCAGCGCGAGGCGCTCGGCGAGACCGTCCTCGATCGCCTGCTGGGAGACGAAGTTGACCGAGTTGCTGCCCGGGGCCCGGCCGGTGGCGCCGAACATCGGGCGGGGCAGGACGGGCTGCGGGGTGGGGATGGAGGCGTTGGCGTCGCCCATCTGCGCATAGGCGATCTGGCCGCCCTTGATGACGAGCTGCGGCTTGACGCCGAAGAACGCCGGGTCCCACAGGACGAGGTCGGCGAGCTTGCCGTCCTCGACGGAGCCGACGAGGTGGTCGATGCCCTGGGCGATGGCCGCGTTGATGGTGTACTTGGCGACATAGCGGCGGGCCCGATGGTTGTCCGCGCCGCCGTCGCCGGGCAGTGCTCCCCGGCGCCGCTTCATGACGTGCGCGGTCTGCCAGGTACGCAGCACGACCTCGCCGATCCGGCCCATGGCCTGGGCGTCGGAGGACATGATCGAGATCGCGCCGAGGTCGTGCAGGATGTCCTCGGCAGCGATCGTGGAGGGGCGGATCCGGGATTCGGCGAAGGCCAGGTCCTCGGGGACGGCGGGGTTGAGGTGGTGGCAGACCATCAGCATGTCGAGGTGCTCCTCGACGGTGTTGACGGTGTGCGGCCGGGTGGGGTTGGTGGACGCGGGCAGCACGTTCGGCTCGGAGACCATGGCGATCATGTCGGGGGCGTGGCCGCCGCCGGCGCCTTCGACGTGGAAGGCGTGGATCGAGCGGCCGGCGATGGCGGCCAGGGTGTCGCCGAGGAATCCGGCCTCGTTGAGGGTGTCGGTGTGGATCGCGAGCTGGGCGCCGCTCTCCTCGCAGACGTTCAGACAGGCGTCGATGACGGCCGGGGTGGCTCCCCAGTCCTCGTGGATCTTGAAGCCGAGGACGCCGGCCCGCAGCTGGTCGCGCATCGAGGCCACGGACGTGGTGTTGCCCTTGCCGAGCAGTCCGACGTTGACGGGCAGGGAGTCCATGGACTCGAACATCCGGGCAATGTGCCAGGCGCCCGGGGTGATGGTGGTCGCCTTGCTCCCCTCGGCCGGCCCGGTGCCGCCACCGACCATCGTGGTGACGCCGGAGGCCAGCGCCTCGTCCGCCTGCTGGGGGCAGATGAAGTGAACGTGGGTGTCGATGGCGCCGGCCGTGAGGATCTTGCCGTTTCCGGCGATGACCTCGGTCTCGGGGCCGATGACGAGGTCGGGGTGGACGCCGTCCATCGTGTCGGGGTTGCCGGCCTTGCCGAGCGCGACGATCCTGCCGTCGCGGATGCCGACGTCGGCCTTGACGATGCCCCAGTGGTCGAGCACGACGGCCCCGGTGATCACGGTGTCGGGGGTGCCCTCGGCGCGGGTGGCGCGGGACTGGCCCATCGACTCGCGGATCACCTTGCCACCGCCGAAGACCGCCTCGTCGCCGGCGCGTCCGGGTCCGCCCGAACGGTCCTCGGTGATCTCGATGACCAGGTCGGTGTCGGCGAGCCGGATGCGGTCGCCGGCGGTCGGGCCGAAGAGATCGGCGTACGCCTGGCGGGTCAGCTCAGCCATCGAGAGTGCCTCCGGTCTCGCCCCGCAGGCCCTCGACGATCCGCTTGCCCCCGATGGGCACGAGTTCGATCTCGGTGGGAATGCCGGGCTCGAAGCGCACGGCGGAGCCGGCCGCGACGTTCAGCCGCTTGCCGTGCGCGGCCGCGCGGTCGAAGTCGAGGCCGGGGTTGGCCTCGGCGAAGTGGTAGTGGGAGCCGACCTGCACGGGGCGGTCGGCCGCGTTGAGGACCGTCAGGCGGGTGAGGGGGAGGCCTTCGTTGAGGCGCACCGGCTCATCGGCGTGGAGGATCTGTCCCGGGATCATCTGGCGCTCTCCCGCCGTCAGTTGATGGGTTCGTGAACGGTGACGAGCTTGGTGCCGTCCGGGAAGGTGGCCTCGACCTGCACATCGTGGATCATCTCGGGCACGCCCTCCATCACCTCGTCGCGGGTGAGGACCTTGCGGCCGGAGGACATCAGCTCGGCGACGGTACGGCCGTCCCGGGCTCCTTCGAGGATGTGCACGGTCAGCAGCGCGATCGACTCCGGGTGGTTGAGTTTCAACCCCCGGGAACGCCGCTTTTCGGCCACGTCTGCCGCCACATGAATCATCAGGCGTTCCTGTTCATGCGGGGTCAGTTGCATACGTTCCACCTCACAGTCTTCCCGCCCGGACGCGTATGCCCAGGTCACGGGCGTGAGCACACCCACAGATTAGGTGTACCACGCAGCATTTAAAGGAGGAGCAAACCGACCTCCAGCACTTGGCCATCAAGCGCCCCACGCTCGGAGGCTAGTTCGGCGGGATTTCGGCGACGTTACAACCAGGGACCCGTCAGCGCCTCGCATTACGCCCCGTGTAACACGCGGTCTTCGCGCCCGTTACGGCGCGGCAACCGCTGTCCCGCGATCGCAGCAAGAGCCGCATCCCCCTTGACCGCACGGGGAATCGAGTGGCGAATTCCGTACCCCGAAGGTGCCGCCGCCGCACGAAAGAGGCGACCCACCTCATCTCCAATTCCCCACTATCGCCACAAAAAGGACATGCCCCGCTCCGCGAACACGCCTGTCCGATATGCGCTCTTGACGATCTCCGCAGTGATCGCGATCCTCATGTGCGCGTCAAAACGCTCCGCACCAACCCCCCACACCAGTATCGGAGCCACACAGTGTCTCGTTCTGCACGAATACGTCGGATCGCGCTGGCCACCGGCACCGCCACCGCCCTGGCCGCCACCCTCTTCGTCGCGACCGGCGCCCATGCCGGCCCCGCGCCGGCGGCCGCCCCCGACATCGACGTCAAGGCCGTCCAGGCCCATCTGGACCAACTCCAGTCGATCGCCGACGCCAACGGCGGCAACCGCGCCCACGGACAGCCGGGCTACAAGGCGTCCATCGACTACGTCAAGGGCAAGCTGGACAAGGCCGGATTCACCACCGAGGTCCAGGAGTTCGACAACAACGGCGCCAAGGGCTACAACCTCGTCGCCGACTGGCCCGGCGGTGACGAGGGCAAGACCGTGATGGCCGGCGCGCACCTGGACTCGGTCGACGCGGGCCCCGGCATCAACGACAACGGTTCCGGTTCGGCCGGAATCCTGGAGGTCGCGCTCGCGGTCGCCAAGGCGGACCTCAAGCCCACCAAGCACCTGCGGTTCGGCTGGTGGGGCGACGAGGAGGACGGCATGGTCGGCTCGCGCCACTACGTCGACACCCTCGGCGCCGGCAAGTCGAAGCTCGACTCGTACCTGAACTTCGACATGATCGGCTCGCCGAACCCGGGCTACTTCGTCTACGACGACGACACCCGCCTGGAGAAGGTCTTCAAGGACTTCTTCGCCACCAAGAACCTCGCCACCGAGAAGGAGACCGAGGGCGACGGCAGGTCGGACCACGCCGCCTTCAAGGACGTGGGCGTCCCGGTCGGCGGCCTCTTCTCCGGCGCGGACTACATCAAGACCGAGGAGCAGGCGAAGAACTGGGGCGGCGAGGCCGGCAAGGCGTTCGACGCCTGCTACCACCAGTCCTGCGACACCTCGAAGAACATCGACGCGAAGGCGCTGGACAACAACACCGACGCCATCGCCCACGCCATCTGGGAGCTCAGCTCCTGAACCGGTCCTCCTGACGTGTGGTCAGCGCCCTCCTGAAAGGGGCGGCGCCGACCGACCGGTCACCTCTCCCGACCCGGTCGCCGATCCCCGGCGGCCGGGTCGCGGTGTTCTGCGGCGATGCCGAAGCGGCGCCGTTCGCCCGGAGCGGACGGCAGCTGGCGGACGGTGGAGACCGTACTGATCACCTGCTCCTCCTCCGTGCCCTGCTCACGCCGCCCCAGTTCTTCGAGAAGCTGCAGGTCAGCGGCGGACACCAGCGCCACCAGCGGCTTGCCGTGCCGGGTGACGACCACCCTTTCACCGCCGTAGACGACGCGGTTGATCAGATCGGCGAGCTCCGCTCGGGCTTGCGTCACCGGAATTTCGTAGGCCATGCTGCCAGCCTACGACGCGTCTACCTGGTCCACCGTGGTCCGTGCCGATAGCGAATGTCCAGGTCAGAGGTGTTCGCGTGCTCCCGTGCGCTCTCGTGTGTGAGAAATGCGTGAGACGAGGCGAGACGAAGAGTCTTCTGGTCGCAGTGAACCCTGGCGGGTCTCCGGTGCGGCGGAACGCCCCGTTCGACTGGTCCTGCACGGAGCTCCGGCCAGGCGGGGGCCTGGCAACCACGCGACCCACCGGGCGATACTGGGGGCACGACCGTGCAGTCCCCCTCGTTTCCGGTGCCGAACGCGTTCGAGCTGTTGTGTGAGCAGTACGCGAAGCGGCTGCCCGCTCAGCTGGAGGACCTGACCGGTCCCACCCACGGCCCCATCGACCTGCCGCTGCATGTGGCCTGGTCGGGCCGCCGCTCCTACACGCTGGAGCAGCCGCGCTCCCGGATGGGCCTGTACCGCACTGTCCTGGCCGAAGGACAGCGCCAGGACCTGATCGACTTCCTGAACCGCGATCTGCTCATCGAGCAGTGGCCGGTGCTGCGCACGCTGATCAGCCGTCCGATCAGGGACGTGTGGGAAGCCGCTTTCCCCGAGCTCAGCACCGCGACAGCCGCGACGGTCGCGTGAACCTGACAGGTCTGCACCGCCGGCTCCTGGCCGACGTCCTTGCTATCGGCACGCCCTACCCGCTGGTGACCACCGGCGGTTACGCCGTCCAAGCCCATGGCTTGGTCGACCGGCTCTCCCAGGACCTGGACGTGGCCACCGAGAACCCGGCCCCTATCGACAAGATCGTCCGCACGGTCGGTGACGGTCTGGCGGAGCGTGGCTGGGGCGTCCGGCACATCGAGTCCAGTCCGCTGTCGGGCCGGCTCATCGCTACCGGCCCCGCCACGGGCGAGGAGTGCGAGGTCGACGTCCTCAAGGAGGCGTTCTGGGCGCCGCCCACCCTCACCGAGTACGGGCCGGTTCTTTCGCTGGACGACGTGAACGGCACCAAGGGCCGCGCGCTCGCGGACCGCGGCGCGGTCCGCGACCTCATCGACGTCCATGCTGCGACCCGGCACCGCTCCACCGCCGACCTGGAAAACCTCGGCCGCGCCAGCGGCGTGAGTGCGCGGTCGTTGCGGCACTACGAGGACGAGGGCTTGATCGTCCCTGGCCGGTACGGCAATGGGTTCCGCGACTACTGCCAGTCCACCATCGACCGGGTCCTCGTCATCCGCTCGCTGCTGGAGTCCGGGCTGCCCGTGCGACTGATCAGGGAGGTCCTGCCCGGCCTCACGGATCCCATGCCGGCACCGATGTGGTGTGCGCGGAGTTCCTGCACGAGGTGCAGAGCTACCGCGATCGGCTCGCTGCACGAATCGCCGTTCTCAGCGATCAGCAGGCGGCACTCGACGCCTACACCATTCCCGAGCGCCGCGACCAGCGGACCCACCGCCAGAACCGCGGCAGCCAAGGAGGTCGGCCCACCAGCTTCGGCCCATCGCGCTACGTCCGCAGGAGCGAGGTCGAGCGGACGATCAATCAGCTCAAGGGCTTCCGGGCCGTAGCCACCCGCTTTGACAAGCGGGCCTACGTCTTTCACGGCACCGTGACTGTAGCCGCGGTCCGGCTCTGGCTTCGCTCGTGACCCGTCGGACAGTGCTTAGTCGCCGCCCTTCGAGAGGAACGCGAGCACCAGCGGCGTGGCTATGTCGGCGTACTCCTCGAAATAGGCGTGCCGGGCACGCGGGATGAGGCGCATCCGCGCGTCCGGGATGCGGTCGGTGAGCAGCGGCGCGTTGGCAGTGGGGTTGAACAGGTCGTCGGTGCCGTGGACAACGAGCGTCGGCGCGGTGATCCGCGGCAGTGCGTGCCAGGCATCGTGGCGGGCACTGGCCCGCAGATGCCGGCGGCGGGCGTGGGCGGGCATCGACGAGTCGCCAAGTGTGCGGAACGGTCCGTCATGCCCGGCGAGCCAGCCGGGCGTGTACATGAGTTCACGCAGAGCGCGGCGAGCGGCATCCGCGTCGGACTGCGTCAGGGCCCGTCGGACCTCCGGCCCGCGCTCGACGCCGTTCGGCCCTCCGGGGGAGGTACAGCCCAGCACGAGGCGGTCGACGCGGCCGGGGTGGTCGGCGGCGACCCACTGCGCGACCCGGCCGCCCATGGACGTGCCATAGACGTGGGCCTGCCCAATCCCGGCGTGGTCGAGGACTGCTACCACATCGCGGGCGAACCCCGGCGTGCTGTAGGTGTCGGTGTCGGGCCGGTCGCTGGCCCCGGTCCCGCGGTAATCCATGACGACGGTGGTGAAATCCGCTTCGAAGTCGGCCCGCACCGAGTCCCACCAGCGGTGGTCGTTCGCCTGCCCGCTCAGCAGAATCAGCGGCTCGCCAGCGCCGCGGACCTCGTAGTAGAGCGCGGCACCATCGGCCGCTTGTGCGAAGGGCATGGTGGTGATTCTCGCACCGGGCACCCGACGCTCGCGCCCGGGCAGTCTGCGCCATAGGCGTTCGTGCAGGCGGGCTCCGAACCGTGAGACAAACTCAATCCATCGGACACGGCCTAGGCCCTACGGACCAGGCTGCCTGGTCCCCCGGCCCGACGCGGACATGATCGTCCGTGCATACGGTCGCACCATGGCTCGCACACACGCACCGGGGACGTCTACGGCGCCCGTCCACTCCTCGACCGGCTCACCTCGGCTCGACCTCGATGCCTATCTGGCGCGTATCGGATGGTCAGGGAAGCGCGAGGCGAGTGCCGAAGTGCTGCGGTCGGTGCACCGGGCCCACGTCTGCGGCATCCCGTTCGAGAACGTGCAGCCCCTCCTCGGCTCGGCACCGTCCCTCGCGCTGGCCGACCTCCAGGCAAAACTGGTCCGCAGCCGTCGCGGCGGCTACTGCTACGAGCACAACACCCTCTTCGCCGCCGTCCTCGAAGCGCTCGGCTTCAGCGTCACCCGGCTCACCGCACGCGTCCGCGTCGGCGCGGAAGGCACCGTCCGCCCGCGCACGCACATGCTTCTCCTGGTGGACGTACCGGATGCGTCACAGCAGTACCTCGCCGACGTCGGTTTCGGCAGCATCGGCGGTCTGCTTGAGGCCATCCCGCTGGCGGCCGACGCGGAGGTCCACGATGGCGGCCGCCGGCACCGTCTGGTCCGCGAGCCGCATCACGGCCTGGAGGACCTGTGGGTGCTCCAGGCATTCCAGGGGGAAGCCTGGTCCGACCAGTACGCCTTCACCCGGGAGCCGTTCGAGCCCGGTGACTACGAGGTCATCAACTGGCATGTGGCGACCAACCCCCGCTCCCCCTTCCAGCACACCCTCTACGCGCAGCGCACCCTCCTCGATGCCCACCTCGCCCTCACCGGGCGCGTCCTGGTGACCACGCGTTCCGACGGTACGCGCGAGGAGCGGGAGCTGACGGACCCGGCCGAGGTGCGGCGGGTGCTGGACTCCGACTTCGGCATCGAACTGCCGGAGGGGGCACGGCTGAAGTTCTGACGGGCGGAACAGACAGCGGGCGGTCAGGCGTCGTGCCGGTCGCGGTGCGCCCCGGCGTGCCGGGACCGGCGGCGGCCGGCGCTCCCGCCCTCGCTCCACCTGGCACTCCTCTGGCGCCAGCCGCCTGACGCCCACTGCGCAGCCCGCGGCGTCGGCGGCCGGGGCGGGCAGCGGGGAGTGGGCCGAGTGGTCGGTCCGCTCCCCGCTGTACGACTTGCCGGGTGTGCGGATGGGTGTTGGCGTGGTGTTGGCAGCCCGCGCCAGACGACCGACTTCCCGAAGCCCCGCTCGCCCGCACCGTTGTCCGTGTCCCGTGCGACCCATCGAGCCGGTGTGGATACGGCTTCCGGAGCGGCATCACCTCGTTCGGCGAGTGGTGCCAGCGCTACCCCTCCCGCGTTCCGCCGCGGCGGTCCGGTAGCTGAGGCTGGACTCGGAAACCTCAGGAAGCGCCCTGAGCGGGGCTTTGGCGGGGGTTCGACGCGCCACGGCAGGGGTTTTCGTGGGCGCGTCGGCTGTTTGCCCACCAGAGCGCCGTACAACGCTGTCGCTTGGGTCGTGGGGCCCGCCCCCGCGCGCCGCAGGCTGGGGAGTTGCCGACTGATGCGGAGCGGGTGGGGCCGAGCGCTTCACCTGGCGAGTGAGCGGTTGAGTTGGCGGGGCTGAGAGTTCGAGTCGGCGGGCCGGGCGGCGGTCTGGTTCTCACCTGTGGGTCTTCGCGGTGGGGGCGTGCAGGCAGCCGTGCAGGCCCTCAGTCAGGCGCTTGTCTAGGGGGGTGTCCGGTGGATCTCCGCGGCGTCGCGACGCCTGGCACCCGCGCTCGCGGCGTTGTCGTCGGTCGCAATGCTCCGCTGTCCCCCGAGGGACGACTCCGGCTCGTGCAGCGTTGCCGGCACCGCCGGATCGCCCACGTGGCAGCCGAGATGGGAATCTCCCGTGCCTGCGCATCGAAATGGGTCAACCGCTACCGTCAGCATGGTGAACTCGGGCTCCTGGACCGCTCCTCCACACCCCGGCGCCAGCCAACGGCGACAAGCTCTGACGTCGTCGCCAGAATCGAAGCACTCCGCCGCGCCGAGAAGTGGTCCGCCTCCCGGATCGCATTCGAGCTCCAGGTTGAAGGGATCTCACTCAGCCCCCGCACCGTGGCGAGGCATCTGCACGCCCTCGGCCTGAACCGGCGCCGATTCATCGACCCCAGCGGCGACACCAACCGGGAACCACGGAAGATCACCGCTCGCCGTCCGGGACATATGGTCCACATCGACGTGAAGAAGGTCGGCCGGATCCCGGACGGCGGCGGCTGGCGAATCCATGGACGCGGAAGCCACCAAGCCAAGACCGTCGAACGACGCAAGAACAAGGGCGCACGCGGCGGCTACGTCTACCTGCACTCCGCCGTCGACGGCTTCAGCCGACTTGCCCACACCGAAGCGCTGTCCGACGAGAAGGCCGTCACCGCCATCGCGTTTCTGCACCGGGCCAGGGCCTGGTTCGCAGCGCACGGCATCGTCCGAATCGAGCGCATCGTCACGGACAACGGGGCCTGCTACCGCGCCGGCACCTTCGCCCGGGCCATGCTCGGGGCACGACACCAGCGCATCACGCCGTACACGCCTCGCCACAACGGCAAGGTGGAGCGCTGCAACCCAATCATCGCCGAAGAGTTCCTCTATGCCCGCCGCTGGGCCTCGGAGGATCAACGCCGAGACGCCCTTGATGTCTGGAACATCCACTACAACTACCACCGACCTCACGGTGCAGCCGGAGGCCAACCCCCAGCCCGGCGACTACGCGCAGGCGTCACCAACGTCCTGGCCTCATACAGTCGTCGTCGGTGACGTTCTTGTAGTGCCGGCCGCGGATCAGATGCCGCCCGGGTGTGCCGTCCGCGGCCGGCTCGGCATCGGGACAGCAACCGGACCGCAGACCCCGCACTACTGGCGGGAGGGGGTTATTCCGACCGTGCACTATTCCCCGATATCGCTCGCCCCGACTGGTGAACCTGACTATGTGAAGCCGGGGCTCTGGGCTCTACCCGGGGTGGACGGATCAGTTGCCGCGGGGTGGCCCGGCGGCAGCTCGGCCGGGCCACCCCGCTGTCAGCGAGTGTCGGTACGTTTTTCGAGGCGGGTGCCGTGGCGAAGGGTGATCGACATCAGGTCACTGGGGGCGTCCAGCTCCAGGCGGTGCCAGCGGCCACGGGGGACGATCACGGCGGTGCCTGGCTGCAACTGCACCATGTCCTCGGTGTCGTCGGGCCTGGCGGGACGGAAGTAGAGGCGGACACCGCCGGTCAGGCAGCAGACCACCTCCTCGGCCTGCGGGTGCATCTCCCAGTGGTCGGCGTGAACGTCGACGTCGGTCTCCACGTGGAACGTCGCGAGCTGCCAGGTGTCCGAGTCGTTGCTCTTCATCCGCCGTTCGGCAGCTTTGACGTCGCCGTCGGGGTGGATGTGCAGCGCCGCGGAGAACAGGTCGATGGGTGAGAGGGGCGTCTTCGTCATGACGGCGTTCCTTCCAGTCGGTTCTCTGCGGGGGTGGCAGGTCGTGGCGCAGGTGTTTCGGTCCGGCGGCGGGGCAGCACTCCGATCGCCACGACCGCCGCGATCACGAAGAGAACGGCGGCGATGCCCAGGCCCAGGGCGTAGCCGTCGTTGAGCGCGGCAGGGTTGGTGGCCGTGCCGGTGCGGTGTGCGGCGATGGTGGCGAGGGCGGCCAGGCCGATGCAGCCGCCGAGTTGGCGGGAGCTGTTCATCAGGCCGGAGGCCATGCCTGCCTCTTGGGGGGCGACGCTGGTGGTTGCGGCGGCGACGATCGGGGCGATGACCAGTCCGACGCCGATGCCGGTGATGATGCAGGGGCCGAGCACGTCGGTGAGGAAGCTGCCGTCGGGGCTGATGGAGGCGAACCAGGCCAGGCCCCCGGCAGCGAGGAGGGCGCCGGGCACCAGTGACGCACGGGGGGTGTGTGCCGCGGTGACACGGGTCGCGACGATGCTGCCCGCGACCAGGCTTGCTGAGAAGGGCAGAAATGCGGCACCGGTTGCTGCGGCACTCATGTCCAGAACCTGCTGCATGTACAGGGATACGAAGTAGAACGCCGCGAACTGCCCGGCGGTGGAGAAGAAGACCAGCACGTTGGCGCCGGCGACCCAGCGGCTGCGCAGCAGGCCGAGACGCAACAGCGGTGCGGGAGCCCTGGATTCGGTGACGACGAAGGCGGCCAGGAGCACAGCCGCGGCGACGAGCATCGTCCATGTGGCCGAGGAGTCCCATCCTTGGGCGTCGGTGCGCACGACACCGGTCACCAGCAGCCCGACTCCACCGGTGGCCAGGACGGCCCCGAGCACATCCAGCCGCTCGCGCCGGGCGGGGCGTGCTTCGGCGGGCACGCCTGCGCGGACCAGCGCGAGAGCCACCGCGACGATGGGCAGATTGATCAGCATTACCCAACGCCAGCCCGCGTACTGGGTCAGCAGCCCACCCGCCAGCACGCCCAGCGCCCCGCCTGCGGCGTTCACCCCGCTCCACACCCCGAGCGCGCGCACGCGCCGCGGGCCCTCGGGGAAGGTCGTGGTGAGCATCGCCAGCGTGGCCGGGGTGGCCGCGGCGGCCCCCAGGCCCTGGCCGGCGCGGGCGGCGATCAGTTGCCAGGGCGCCTGGGCGAGCCCGCCAGCCAGTGAGCACAGCCCGAAGACGGCCAAGCCGAGCACGAACAGCCGTCGTCGGCCGTAGAGGTCACATGCGCGACCTCCCAGCAGCAGAAAACCGCCGAGCGTGAGCGCGTAGGCATGCACGACCCACGATAGATCGAGCGGTGCGAACCCCAGTGCGGTGCGGATCGCGGGCAGGGCGACGTTGACCACGGACAAGTCCAGGGCGACGACGAACTGGGCGACAGCCACAGCTGCCAGCACCATTCCGGGTCGCCCCCGCAAGTTTTTGTACATGTAAGAAAAGTAGCGTCAGGGGATCGACGTTGTCGACACCTGGGGGATGATGAGGGCATGCCGCAATCGTCCGCACCGCGCAAAACCCTCGGCCGACCTCCCCGCATCTCCCGCGAGGAGGTCGTCGAGACGGCACGCCGGATCGTGGATACGGAAGGCGTGGGCCGGCTGACCATGCGGCGGCTGGCCACGGAGATCGGCAGTACGCCGATGGCGCTCTACCACCACGTCCGGAACAAGGAAGAACTGCTCGTCCTATTGCTGGACGACTACGCCACGCGGACGCTGCACCGCCCCGAACTGCCCGCCCAGCCTCGCGAGCGGATCGTCGCCGCCGCTGCCACGATCCACGAGGCGCTCGCCGCCTGCCCGTGGATCGTGGAGGTGCTGACCGCCGACGACCTGATGGCCACATCCGCCCTGTGGTTCGTCGAGCAGATCGTCGACGGCTTCGTCGAATGCGGCCTGTCCCCCGAGCGGGCAGTACACGGCTACCGCGCGATCTGGTACTACACCGCCGGAGAGATCGTGGTCCGGGCGACAGCGGCCCGGAGGCGCACAGACGACGACCGTCCCACCTACCGGGAGCGAGTCTTCGTCGATCTCGACCCGAGCGAGCTACCCCGCTTGGCACAGGTCGCGGACCAGTGGTCACCACTGACCGCCGAGGACACCTACCTGGACGGGCTCCGAGCCCTGGTAGACGGCCTCCTGACTCCCCGTTGACCTGCTCGTTCAGTTCATATTCTCGAGCGCCGATCCGGTGCCAACGCCTCCGCCCCGGATCCTCACGAAACCGATCTCATGATCGCTGCGATCTGCTGCCGGTGACCTCCTCGGCGCGGACGGCGAGGTACTCGGCCCAGTCACGTCTGGCGTAGGCGACCCAGCGGAGCACGGTGTGGCTTCCCCGTGTTCGCCGAGGACGGCGACGGCGGACCTGTCTCTGCGGCGCCGAGCCGTAGCACCACCGCGGCAGCGCGGGCGACTACCGGGCGTGGGCGGCCCTGCGGGCTGTCTCTGCGGCGCCCCGCCGCAGCACCACTGCGGCTGCTCCGTGGCCGGCCCTGCGGTCAGGGACCTGCACCTCACTCTGCGGCGACTCGCCGCAGCACCGCCGCGGCATCCCCACAGAAGGTCCCGCCCGACCAGCCCTGAAACGGCGGCCGCAGATACCCCGCGGTGGGCGGGACGGACACCTGGCGCTCCTTCGGATTCGGCCCTCGCCATCGCCATTGCCTGGCGCGTGCACTGCGCCGCGATGTTGGAGAGGGGTGTGGATCCCTTCCCGCCTCCGGGCGTCGAGGAGTCACGGTCGGCTTCAGGTTGCCGAACTGGGCGCCGATACACGGAGGGTGACGAACGACCAATGTTTCGAGTTCACCTGTCCCCAGTGGTGCAGCATGCGCGGGGCCCCCGGGGATCATCCACCGGCTCAGCACCGGCTGCCAGCGTCGCAAGCTGCCCGACCGCTTCGGCCCCTGGGAACGGCTGCTCCAGCACGTCCAGGCCGTCGGCGATCAGCGCCGTCAGCCCTGCTTCAGCCGGGGGCGCTCTTACCCGATGAAGAGGGCATGCCGCTCTCCCACGACGCTGTCCTCCAACGCCTCGCGACCGCCGTGGAACAACTCAACGAACTCATCGCCGCCGTCAAGCCGAGGAGAATCTCCGCTGCTACACCCGGAAGAGGCCGGGACCTGCTCGGCAAAACCGAGAACTGGGTCGTCGAAGCAATCCAGGCCCGCCGTGTCCCCTTCACCTACGTCGGTAGGAGCCCGCGGTTGACGGCTTCACACATCCGCCAAGCGCAGCAGCAAGGCGAGGGCCTGCCGCCGAGGTGACAGGGGCTATCCAGCTGGCGGCCACGGCGAAGCAGGGGAATGCGAGGCTCAGTTCCCGTTCGTCAGGTCCTCGAGCATCCGACTCTTGTCGAACTTGCCGTCCTCGTCGGTCCAGCCCAGGTCGTCGATGGCGACGCTCATTACGAGCGTCAGGTAGTCCTTGCGCTTAATGCCCTCGCACTCGGTCGGCTCCGTCTTGTCGCCCTCCGCGCGGGCCTTCAGCGCCGTCAGGCAGTCCTCCGTCTGCTCCTCGTAGCTCTGGGCACAGCCGGACAGGCCGGCGAGCCCGGCCAGCAGGGCGGCGGCGGTGACGATGGTGCGGATGCGCATGAATCCCCCCAAGGATGAGTTGTACTGACATCATCCTGCCCCGGCGCTGCCGCCGTGGCCGAGTGACGCAACGGTGACATCGAAGCCCGCCTCCCGCGCCCGGCTTCGCATGGGACGTCACCACGTCACTTTCTCGCCGTTACTAGGACATGCAAGACAAGGCGATCTATCACCGGCCGACGAAACCGGACGACCCCGACGCTGAATACCTCACAGTCCAGGAGACCGCCTGGGTCATGAAGTGCAGCGTCAACACAGTCCGCCGGAAGCTTCGCGCCCTGAAGCGGGGCGGAGCGCTGGGTCGGCGCATCCTGGTAAGCCGCGCGGACCGGGCACATTTGTATGCCGAGGCGGTCAGAAACCCTCGATAGGCCCCTAACCGGCGGGGAGCAGGGGAGGCCTTCCTCGAGTTGTACTGCTGGCACCGCGCCCCTGGCTTCGGCTGGCGGCTTCTCGCTGAACGGCCGCATCGGCACCAGCACCCCCGGAGCACTAGCAGCCCGACATGAAAGCAGGTGACATGCCCGACCAGGACGCCATGCCCACAGACGCCCAACGCGCCCCTCATCGTCGACGCAGTCCTTGAAGCCCTCAATGAGGGCGAGGAGGGCGCGCGGGAGGCGGCCGGCCCGCGACATCATCGTCGAAGCCGCCGTCCAGGCGCTCAACCGCGGTGATGTGACCCTTACCTCGAAGGAAGCGGCCAAGGCCCGGCAGGCTTGCCGGCCGTTCATCGTCCTCGTCGACGACCCTCTGCACACCAGGGTGGAGAAGGACTTCTCGGCGCTCATCCTGTACGCCCACGGCGACTTTCTTGAGGCTGTTCACAATCGCGCAATGCGAGAACCGAGCCAGCGCCGACGACCACGGGCTCTCGTGGAGCCTCTATCTGACAGGTACACAGCCCCCAACAAGGCTGCCACCAGCAGCAATTCACCCTCCCGATAACTACGCGCCAGTAAGCAGGGGGGTGCCCTCGACGCCGCTGAACGGGCGAGCGAAGATGAGCAACAAATCACCGGCAAAGAGGCCGGTACAGCGGCCGTTGCAGGGGGCGGTGCAGGAGGCGGCACAGCGGTCTGGGCGCGACTTACGGCACCCAACGACCGGCATCCGCGATTACGCAACGATGCTCATGCGCAGTCGGAACCTCGGCTGGGTCTACCCCGCCATGCCCTCAGGAAGGGGGTTCGATGCTCTTCTCCATCGGTGCGTCCGGCTCGCTGTCCATCTTCCTCATCAACGCCATGTTCCTCACGCTGTACACCGTCATCGAGCGGATCGTGGTGGGCGCAGAAGAGCACTTCTCGGCGCTTCATCATCGGCTCCCTCGCGGGGCTGTTCACCATCGTGCAGACCCAACGGGAAATGCGACCCAGCGCACGCCACAAGGTGAATCTGCTGGTCACGCCCCATTTCACGGCCTGACCACACCTCAGGAACCTGAACCAATAGAGGGGAGCAGAACGGCCATTGCGAAGTCAGGCACCCAGAAAATATTCCTACCCTCGCTCGGTACCATCGTCACAACGCGAAGAGGACCCATCCTCGACCCGGTTTCCTAGGCCTTTGGTCGAGAGGGCCCTCCCTGCGCGATGCACCACCAGCACGACCCGCAAAGACCAGATCTCATGCGATTTCACTGGAGGTATATCCGTGGACGACGTTACCACCATGCCCGAGGACGACAACGGCAAGCGCCAGGCCCGTCACCAGCGGCGCCGTGACCTCTGGCGCCAGCGCTGGGCCCCGCGGCAGCAGCGCCCGCGTCGCCCCTGGGGCCCGCTCCACCGCCCCATGTGGCAGGAGCCCCTCCGCGGGGCCCTCTACGCCGCCGGTGGCAGCGCCATCACCCTGCTGACCCCCTGGGTCCAGCACTTGATCCAGCACTGGATGCAGTGACCGAGCTGCACCCCGGCGCCCAAGTTGGCGTCGGGGTGCAGCCCCGCCTTGGTCAGGGCCTGCAGTTCCCGGGTGGCCTGCTGCGTGTTGATGCCTTCGGCCTTCTCATAGCGAGAGCGCCGCACTCGCCCGACCATCGCCACCTCGTGCAACGCGGTGATCTGCCGCTCCGTCACCCCGAAGCTGTCGGCGGCCTCCATGAGCTGCATCCAGCAGTCGCCGGAGCGGTCGACGCGGCGCCGCACCCGCTGGGCCTGCTGGGTCTGCTGGTGGTAGGCGAGCAGGTTGAACCGGATCCACGGCCCGGTGTCGCGCTCGGGTGAGTAGACCGGGCCACAAGCTCGCCCGCGACATCTGCCACGGCAAGAAGGGCACCATCCACCAGGCATACCGGGACGGGATGGAAGATCAGTTGGGCTCGTTGGGTCTCGTGCTGGACGCCGTGGTCCTGTGGACGACGCGCTACATCGACGCCGCAGTCGCCCAGCTCCGCGCCGAGAGCCACGAGATCAGTGACGAGGACGTCGCCCGGCTCTCCCCGCTCAAGCACAAGAACCGCAACTGCCTTGCCGCTACAGCTTCACGGCCTCCCAGCCGGTCAAGGGGCTGCGACCCTTGCGCGACCCGGACGCCGTCGACCTCGACGATGACGACGACGGCCAGGAGGAGTGAGCGCCGCATCGGTCGTCCGGGGCGGGTCGTTGCACGCCGGGAAGACCACCGCCGACCGGCGGCTACGGCTGGGCCGCGGACGCCACTGTTGGCGATTCCCCGAGTCAACACAAAGGTGCGGCTCGTCCGGTGCGGCACGCGCCAACGCAGGTTCGAGTCAGCCGATGGAGGAGATGCCGCCCTCGCGGGCGTCGAGCAGCTCGTCCCAGTGCTCGGAGGCCCATCGGCACGCGGCGGCCAGCGGCTCCAGCGTGCTGCGGCCCAGCGGTGTCAGCGCGTACTCCACCCGCAGTTTCGGGTCGGCGTGCACCGTGCGTGACACGAACCCGTTCCGCTCCAAGCCGCGGAGCGAGTGGGTGAGTGCCTTCGGGGTGACGCGGCCCAGTGGCACGCGGAGTTCGGAGTATCTGCGCGGGCCGTCTTCCAGGCAGCGGAGGACCAGGGGTGCCCATTTGTCACCGAAGCGGAAGGGCAGCAGCGAGGACGGGCACAGCTCGTCGAACAAGTCGGGTGGCAGCGGTGGCCGTTGCGTCATCGAGGGTCTCCCGTCTCCGGTCTTGGTATCCAGATGGTGACCGACCTTCTGGATATCTTCCGGAGCATCGACTCAACGGCAGGTATTCCGACGACGGGCAGGATCGTGGTTTTCGGGACGGGTGGCCGCCTGCCTGCTCGACAACCTCACCGATCCGCACCCGTCCTCCTCCGGCCGGAAGGCAGCCGGCGTGCCGATTTGCACCTCGTCAGAGTAACGAGTGCCGGATGAACCCCATCATTTCGACCTATAGAGGTAAGGCAGGACATTATGCGTGCAGCCCGCTTCCATGAATACGGCGGAGCGGAGAGCCTGGTGATCGAGCAGGCCCCCGAGCCCCACCCCGGACCTGGTGAGATACGTGTCCGCGTCGCGGCGGCCAGCGTCAATCCCATCGATTGGAAGCTGCGCGCCGGCGCCCTGCGCCAGCTGCTTCCCCTGGAGCTGCCCGCCATTCCCGGGCGCGACGCCGCCGGCGTGGTCGACGAAGTCGGTGACGGAGTACAGGGGGTGAGCATCGGCGACCGCGTCTTCGGGCTGGGCGGTGCCACCGGCGCAACCGCAGAGCTGGTCATCCTCTCGGCCTGGGCCCACACCCCCGACACGTGGAACGATGAGCAGGCCGCGGGCGCCGGTCTCGCGTCCGTGACCGCGATGCGTGGCCTGAACGCGCTCGGCTCCCTCGCGGGGCGCACCCTTCTCGTTGAGGGCGCCGCCGGAGGTGTGGGCAGCGCGGCAGTCGAGATTGCTGTGGCACAAGGTGCCACCGTGATCGGGACAGCCAGCGAACGCAACCACGAGTTCCTCACCGCTCTCGGCGCCGTTCCCCTCACCTACGGCCCCGGCCTCGCGCAGCGTCTCTCCGCTCTCGCTCCGCACGGCGTCGACATCGTGCTCGACACCGCGGCCTCCGGATCCCTGGACGACCTCGTCGCGATCACGGGCGACCCGACGCGCGTCGCGACGGTCGCCGACCACGCAGGCGGGCAGCGCCTGGGCACGCATGTGGTCAACGCGGAGAACGACTCCACCCTCCTGTCCGCGGCCGCGAAACTGGGTCGGCAAGGCCGCTACACACCCCGTATCGAACAGACCTACCCCCTGGAGCGGATCGTCGACGCCCACGCGCACGCCGAGCGCGGACGCACACGCGGAAAGATTGTGATCTACATCTGAAGCGGGGGCATGGCACAGCTGCGGTCGAGAGACTCGCGTAGTACGTCGGAGATCTGCTCAGGCAGCAGGTTCACCTCGGCGATGGCCTTCGCGGTGAGGGGGATCTCTTCGAGGATGTACTCGCCGCGGTCGTCTCGCTGGAACTCGAGGCCGGTGCGGTCGGCGAAGTTCCAGGTCGAGACCCGGGCGAGGTAGAAGTACTCGACTTCGCCCTTGGGGTTCTCCAACTGGTGGAGCAGGCACACGATTTCGGCTTCGGCGGCGATCTCTTCCCGGATTTCGCGCAGGAGGGCATCCTCACGGCTGGCGTCGCTGTCCTCGACGCCGCCGCCGATGATTACCCAGTAGGGGGCGATGCCTGGGCGGATGCGTTTCATCAGGAGCATAGTGTCGTCGGGCGTGATCAGGACGGCGCGGACGCGCTGCTTCATCGGTCGGTCTCCCTGGTGCTTCGGTGGGCGGGTTGGGTCAGTGGAGGAGCCAGCCGCCGTCGATGTGCAACGACTGGCCGGTGATGAACGACGCGGGCGGGCCGGCAAGGAAGGCGATGGCGGCGGCGACGTCTTCGGCCTGGCCTCGGCGGGGGACGCACTGGCGAGCGATCTGGACTTCAGGGGGTGCTCGGTGACCACGACGTTGCCCAGGTGGTGCCGCACCCTTCCGGTCTGGGCCGTGTGCCCGTCACGGATGAAGTCGAGCACCGCCGCGCGTCCGGCGACCGGGCCGAGCATCCCCTGTCCGGGCATCGTAAACGTCCAGGTGGTGTCTTCGGTCAGGACCGTTCCAGCTCGGGCACATTCAGCTCGTCCAGGGCGTGGGCGTAGTTCGTCACCTGCTGGACTTCGGCGATCACGAGGCCACCGTCAGCACGATCTTGCCTTGGATGTGGCCCTGCGCGGCTCGCGTGTGTGCGCTCACCGCTTCGGACAGCGGGTAGGCGCTGTCCACCCCGACCTTGAGCTTGCCCTCGTCGAACAGGCGCCCGATCTCGGCGAGTTGGCGGCCGTTGGACCGCACCTGAATGTTCGAGACGGTGATGTCCAGACGCGCCGTCTCTTCCGGGTCGTACTGGGCGAAGAACACCGGAAGCATGGTACCTCCGCGCTTGAGCACGGTCAGGAAGCGTGAGTTGTCCGGGCCGCCGACGGTGTCGATCACCAGGTCGACACCGCTGACCACGTCCGCGGCCTGCGTCGTGGTGTAGTCGATGAACTCATCGGCGCCGAGCTTGCGCAGGAACTGCTCGTGCCGGCTTGAGGCCACCGCGATGACGTGCGCCCCCTTCCATTTCGCCAATTGCACCGCGAAGTGGCCCACTCCACCGGCGGCCCCGTTGACCAGCACGGTCATCCCTGGCGTGATCGGCACCGGCTGGTGCACCTGGCCGGTGAAAGGAGACGGCACGTCGTGGCCGAGATCAACCAGGTACTGCCAGGCCGTAAGCACGGCCATCGGCGCCCCAGCCGCCTGCACGTGGTCGATACCGGCCGGCTTGTGAGCCAGGTCAGAAGCCGGCGCGGCCACGTACTCGGCGTACGTCCGGCCGTCGAATCCGGGGAACCGAAGCATGCCGAAGACCTCGTCACCGACGGCGAACTCCAGCACGTCCGGAGCGACCGCCTGGACCACGCCCGACATGTCCGTTCCAGGGATCAGGGGGAACTCCAGCATCGGCCTCATCTCAGCCGGCATGACCTTCATCCCCTCACGCAGGTACCAGTCCGGCGGGTTGATGCCCGCCGCGTGCACCCGGACGAGCACCTCGCCGGGGCCGATCTCGGGAACCGGCACCTCGTCGTACTGCAGAACTTCCGGCCCGCCCGCTTCGTGGAACTGGATCGCCTTCATCGCGCCTGTCGCTTTCTCGGGGAAACGTTGCTCCTTCAGTCAAAGCCCGGGACGGCATGGCCGTCCAAGACCGGTTCGGCAACCTGCTCATTCCGAAACGGCATGACGCGTACCCTGCAAGGGTGAACGATCTCGGACAGGACCTGGAACTGCGGCTGGTGCGCTACTTCACCGTGGTGGCGGCGCACCAGCACTTCGGCCGGGCCGCCGCCGAACTGCACGTAGCCCAGCCGGCGCTGAGCCGTCAGATCCAACGGCTCGAGAAGTATCTCGGCACACGGCTGCTGGACCGCACGCCCCAGGGCACCCGGCTCACTCCGGCCGGCCAGACGTTCCTCCCCCGAGCCCAAGCCCTGCTGCAGGCCGCCCGCCAGGCCGAGCTGGTCGTGCGCGAACAAGCCCAGACCGAACGAATCGCCATCGGCTACGTCGAAGACCTGGTGATCACTGCCGCCGTACGGGAATTGCGCCGCCGCTGCCCGAGCGCCGAGATCGCCACCCGGCATCTCAGCTGCCGCGACGTCGGGGCGCTGTCCGACAAACGCGTCGACGCCCTGATCGCGCGGGCCCCGCTGCCGCTCGCCGACGACGACGTGGTCACCACCCCGCTGTACGAGGAGCCCCGGATGCTCGTGGTCCCGCGCGGCCATCCCTTGGCCGACCGCGCGTCGGTGACCGCGGAAGAACTGGCCGGCGAAGAGGCGGCGCCGTGCGCGTTCGAGACCGCAGACTGGGCTTCCTACCGGATCCTCGGGGCTGGCGTGCCGCCGATCGAGAGCTACGAGGACAAGCTCGAACTCGTCGCGAGTGGCAGGGCGATCGCCGTGCTACCGGTCGGCGATCGGCGTAGCTCACTGCGTCCCAACCTCCTCACCATCCCGGTCGAGGGCGCTCCCCCCAGCCGGGTCGTCCTGGTCAGCCGCAAGGGCGACCCGAATCCGATGATCAGGAATCTCCGGCTGGCTGCCCAGGCCGTCCTGACCGCCCCGGCATCCTGACCGGGACCAGGTCGGGCGATGACCATGGGCGGCAGGTCTACCACGGCCTCCGAATGGAGGTCCGCCGGCTCACCGCAGGCTGAACACCGCTCGACGCAGGAACTGCCCGTCTTGTCGCCAACTGCTCACGGGAAACGACAAGGGTGCAGCACTTCCCTCCAGAAGAGCTGCACCCCACACGGATAGGGCCCCGGTACGCTTGTTCACCTGAGGAGGACGCGTTCTCCACGTTCCGTAGCCCGCCAGCTCGACGAGCACGCCGCTGCCGACTACCCACACGATCGAGACGCCCAGCCTCCGCCGCAGTCGTCCTCGCCATCTGTCCCGCACCTGCGACGCCAGAGGCGCCGCCCCAGCACCCGAGGATCTGGCTTTACAGGGGCGCGCACCGGCCTCCACGGCGGCCAGCCGGCTCAGGTGCGCGTGATCGGCCTGGGGCAGGTCCGCGATCAGGCTGCCGAGACGGTCGGCGACGGTGGCGCGGAAGGCCGCCTCGACTTACTGCCCCTGACCGGCCAGCTCGACGCAGGACGCGCGCCGGTCGCCCGGGACCCGCCTTCGAGGGTGCCCGACACTGCGGCCAGCCGTTCGTTGAGGCCGTTCCTGGCGCACGCCCCGCCGGTGTAACCGCCGTTGTCGGTAGCCTCGACCCAGTCGGGCCCGATGCGGACGGTGCACAGTGCGGCGTCGGAGTGCCGCAGCACGTTGGTGACCGCCTCCCGCACGACGTAGCCGAACACCTCGCGCAGCTCGGCGCGCACGGCGTCGGGTCGCGACGGGCAGATCGGCCCGTACTCCGGCGGCACGCAGCACCATGCAGGCGCCGACGAGCTCGCTGTCCAGCGACAGGGGGCGACCCGCTCCCGTTCCTGGTTCACGGCCAGCCTCTCGACCTGCCTGCGTGCGGCCCGCAGATGACCGATCGTGAAGTTGAGCGCGAAGACGGTGCCGAGTGCCGCGGTCACGCCGACGAGGAGAGCCACCTGCGCCCAGGCCACCTCTCCCCGGGCGAGGCGCATCGAGACGATCTGCCCCAGCACTGTGACAAGGCCGAGCAGCGGCGCATGTCATCTGTGTCCTGAGGCCAGACACGACACTGCCCATGGCCACGAGCGAATTGAGTGTCCGACTTCGGTCGTGGAGACCCTCGTGGACCCGGTCATCGAGCAGGGGCGAGGCATCGCCCCCCGCTACGAGAAGGGCGCAACCATCTACCCGGCCGGACGTCACATCGCAGGCAACTTCCCCTGGTCCACCCGTGATCCAAACGAAGGGGTCGTAGAGAAATTTGTGAGACGTACGCCCTCGGCGAACAGCCAAAACGGCCTCTGACCTGGGCATTTGACTTGATCACTAGAACCTGCTGCCATTCTCACGGGATGTACATCCTGTACATTTTTTACAGAGGAGAGGAGCAGTCATGCTGCGACCCACGGCTCGCTACGTCCTGCCCGAGTTCACCGAGCGCACCTCACAGGGGACGCGCACCATGGACCCGTACTCCAAGCTGCTCAGCGAGCGCATCATCTTCTTGGGCACCCCGGTGGACGACGCCTCCGCCAACGACGTCATGGCGCAGCTCATCCACCTCGAACACGCCGCGCCGGAGCAGGACATCTCGCTCTACATCAACTCCCCCGGCGGCTCCCTCACCGCGATGACCGCCATCTACGACACGATGCGCTTCGTGTCGTGCGACGTGGCGACGGTCTGCCTGGGGCAGGCCGCGTCCGCCGCCGCGGTACTGCTGGCCGCCGGCGCCCCCGGCAAGCGGCTGGCGCTGCCCGGCGCCCGGGTGCTGATCCACCAGCCGTCGCTCAGCGAACCCATCCAGGGGCAGGCCACCGACCTCCAGATCCAGGCGGAGGAGATGCTGCGCGGCCGCGACATGCTGGTGGAGATGCTGGCGCGGCACACCGGGCAGACCCCCGAGCGGATCGCCACCGACATCGAGCGCGACAAGATCTTCGACGCCCCGGCCGCGCAGGCGTACGGACTGATCGACGGGCTCACCCGCAACCGCAAGCAGTCGTCCCTCCAGCCCGTCACGCGGTGAGCCGGATGCTGCCACCGGAGCCACCGCCACTGCCCGCCCTCACGCGCGCCGAGGGCGAACTGATCGACCGTTACCTGGAGGTGCTCGATCTGCTGGGCCGCATCAACCCGGCCCGCGGCGGCCACACCTACAGCGGCCTGCGGGCCGCGCAGGCGCTCGTCGGCAAGGCCGCCGGACTGCGGGACGCCCTGACGCTGATGCACAACCGCGGCGAGAGCGAGATGCACCACGACACGCTCGGCCGGGCGCTGCGGGTCCTGGACGGCGAGCGGCGGTCCCAACTGGTCGCCGTGCCGCCCGGGGAGCGGTGACCCGACACGCCCGACCCGGGTTGCTCGGACGGCGTAGCGTCCACGGCTTTTGCGAGGAGGTGACGAATTGCGCGGGGCGGAGAGAATTCCTCCGGTCCCCATGTTTCGCCCCAGGTCCCGGGACCGCGACACCGGGCACCCCGCCACCTGAAGGAACAATTCCCCCTATTCGGCCCAAATGTGACCCATCTCACATACGGCATTTTCAGCTCGGAATTCGGGTGGTGGGTGCGTGACGATCCCTTCGACGACAAGACCCCGCCACAGCGACGGGGCGGTCCGGACGGGCGCCTAATCCCGCCGCCGTACCGGATGTCCGGTCGACGGTGTGGACCGGCGGGAGCGGAGGACCCGAGCAGGACGGGGTCCGGGCCAACACGGCCGACGGACTCCTTGGGGTGAAGCCGTACGCACGGCCGGGCATCTTCGCCTGCCCGAACCCGACAGGTCTTCCTTCGCAGGCGGCTGACGAAGGGTTCGCGCATGACCGTGCGCACGCATACGCCGCATCTGCTGGCCCGCGCCGCCACCGTCTCCGCTCTGACGATGGCCACCCTCGGCGCCACCACCCTCGCCCCGGGGGCGACCACCGACGCCGAGGCCGCGTCCGTCGCCGCGCATGCGGTGCGGGTCGCGGCCTCCAAGCAGGGCTCCCCCTACGAGTTCGGCGCGGAGGGGCCGTACCGCTTCGACTGCTCGGGGCTGACGCTGTATTCGTTCAAGCGCGTCGGCCGGGCCCTGCCACGCAGCGCCGCCGCGCAGTACGACCAGACCCGGCACGTCCCGGCCTCCTCCCGAAGACGCGGGGACCTGGTGTTCTTCCACTCGGCCCGCGGCGTCTACCACGTCGGCATCTACGCGGGCCGTGACCGGATGTGGCATGCGCCCAAGACCGGCGACGTGGTGCGGCTGGCGAGGATCTTCAGCTCCGCGATCTCGTATGGGCGAGTGGGCTGACCTGCGGCTTCGCCTCACGCTTGGTCAATTGTCAGTGGGGCTCGGTAGTTTGACGGAGTGACCTGGCAACTGAGCAAGCTGCTGACGGCCGCGGCGCGCGGAGGCTTCCCGCCCGCGGACGGATCGGTGACGGTCCTGCCCCAGCCGTCCCCGCGCGACATCGGCGTGGCGTCCTTCACCTGCCATGCCGTGGTGTTCGCGGACGTGGAGCCCGCATGGGTCCATGAGCGGATAGCGCCCGGCGATCTCGCCGGGCCGCTCAGCCCGCCGTTTCTGACCGCTCTGGGCGAGCGGGTGGGGCGCGAGGCCAACAACATCGATATGACGACGGTCGCCGAAGCCCTGCCCGGTCCGCCGCCGCTGGAGCTGGTGGAGACGACGGACCGGAGCCATCCGCGGATAACCCGCGCGCTGCGCCACCGCGACGAGGTGCGGGCCTGGACGACCGCCGACGGCGGGACACTGGTCATCGGCCGCGGTGTGGCCGGTCGCTGGGAGCTGGCCGTCGAGGTGGAGGCAGGCGGCCAGGGGCGCGGTCTGGGCCGCAGGCTGGCGCGGGCCGCCCGGCATCTCCTTCCGGCCGGCGAACTGCTGTGGGCACAGGTCGCGCCCGGTAACGCCCGCAGCGTGCGCGGGATACTGGGCGCCGGGTTCGTCCCGGTGGGTGCCGAGGTGCTGATGGTGCCGTACGGCGGCCGCGGCTGAACTCCGGCGGCCCACACGGACCGCGGCCGGGCCCGCGCACGCCCCCGTGGACCGGCCGGCTCCCCTCAGCCGACCAGCAGCTCGACGAGCAGGATGCCGCCCAGGGCGCTCAGCAGCGCGCCGGTGACGGCTTCCAGGACACGGGCGACCTGCGGGCGGCGCAGCCAGGTGCCCAGCCGGTCGACGAGCAGTGCGACGGCGGGGAACCACACCAGCGCCATCACCACGACCATCGTGGCCAGCAGCAGCGTACGGGGCAGCGCCGGCTGGCCCGCCGGAACGAACTGCGGCAGCAGGCTGAGGAAGAGCACGGGGGCCTTGGGATTGAGCGCGTTGGTCAAGAAGCCCTGGCGCAGCCCTTGCGCGGCGCCCAGCGGGACGGCCGGACGGGCGCCGGCGGAGGGCGCGACGCCGGCGGCATCGGCGTTCGGGCCGGCCGGCGGCTCCGCGTCGGCGGCCCTCGGGCGGCGGGCCGCGATCAGCGCGCGCCCTCCCAGGTACAGCAGATATCCGCCGCCGAGGAGTTGGACGGCGCCGAAGAGACCGGGCACGGCGACCAGCACCGCGGCGAGCCCGGCGACCACCAGCGCGGTGTGCACCAAGAGCCCGCCCGCGACCCCGACGGCGGTCGCCACCCCCGCCCGGCGCGAGTCGAGGGCGTTGCGCACCACGACCGCGAAGTCCGCGCCCGGCATGGTGACCATGCCCGCGGCGACTCCGGTGAAGGCGATCAGCTGTCCGTCCATAGGAGCAGCTTCGCCGGCCGTGGCCTTTGATGGGTATGGACAATCTTCTTGGGGGGCCTAAAGAGGTGGTGATGTACGACCCCACGCGGCTGGCCGCGCTGGTGGCGGTGGCGGAGGCCGGTTCGATCACCCGGGCGGCCGCCCGGCTGGGCTACACCGCGCCCGCGCTCTCCCAGCAGCTCGCCAAGCTGGAGCGGGAGGCCGGCGCCGCACTGCTGGTACGCCACCATCGCGGGGCACGGCTGACGGCGGCCGGTGAGCTGCTGCTCGTACGCGCGCGGCGGGTGCTCGACGAGCTGGAGCAGGCCCGGCACGAGCTGTCCGTGCTGACGGGGCTGTCCGGCGGGCGGCTGCGGATCGGCACGTTCATGACGGCGGGCACCCATCTGCTGCCGCCCGCGCTCAGCTCGTTCCGACGCGCCCACCCCGATGTGGAGCTGAGCGTGACGGAGTACGTACCACCGCAGGCCACCGAGGCGGTGGCGCTGGGCGAGGTCGATCTGGCGCTGACGCACGAATATGTGCCGGGTCCGGCGATGCCGCCGCCGGAGGGGGTGCTGCTGGATCCCCTGCTGACCGAGGAGCTGGTACTGGTCACCGCGCCGGGCCATGCCCTGACAGCGGGCTCCGGACGGCTGCCGTTGACCGAGCTGGCCGGTCAGCCGCTGGTGAGCACGGCTCCGGCGAACCCCAACCGGCGCGAGGTGGAGGCGGCGCTGGCGGCTGCCGGGGCGAGTGTGGCGGTGCGCTGCGAGTCACCGAGCTATGCGGTGGTGTGTGCGCTGGTGAGCGCGGGACTCGGGGTGGCGGTGGTCCCGGAGATGATGGCGGAGGACTCGATGACCCCGCTGGGCGTCCGCCGGCTGGACCCGCCGGAGCTGCGCCGCCGGATCTCGGTGGCCTACCGCCCCGGCGGCGGCACCCCCGCCGCGGACACCTTGCGCGCCCTGCTGCACGGAGCCTTCAGCCGCCACACCAGCGCCCCGTAGTGTCCGCAACGCCCCGCCTGGCCGGTGCGCACCGACCACCCTGGGACCGCCGACGCCGGCGACCCAGCCGCGAAACGGCCGAGGGACGGCTGAGGGACGGCCTGATCCCGAAAACCGCCCACCTGTTCGGCCGCTCACGGATAATGACGCTCGGCCGAGTCGGCGCGGAGGCAGACCAGCCCCACGGACCGGCGGCCGCTGACCGCTCATCTCGACCGGGGGACGAACCATGCGTATCGGTGTGTACCTTGCCCACCCGCGCCCGGGCAGCTTCAACCACGCCCTCTTCGACGCCGTCGTGGCGGAGCTGGGCGACCGCGGGTGCGAGGTGCTCGCACACGACCTCTACGCGGAGGGCTTCGCACCGCTGCTCTCCCCCGAGGAGACTGGAACGGTCGGGTCGGCGCCGTCCTCCCAGGACCCGCAGGTCTCACTGCACCGGGCGGAGGTGGCCACGCTCGACTCCCTGGTGTTCATCCATCCGAACTGGTGGGGCATGCCGCCCGCGGTCCTCACGGGCTGGGTGCAGCGGGTGCTCGCACCCGGCGTCGCCTACAAGCTGGGTACCCCGGAGGGGGAGCCCGCCGGGCTGCTGCACGCCCGCCGGGCCCTCGTCCTGAACACCTCCGACACCCCCGCCGACCGCGAGGAGGGCGAGTTCGGCGATCCGCTGCACCGGATCTGGGCGGCGTGCGTGCTGCCGTACGTGGGCGTCACCGACGTGCGCCGGGCCGTCTTCCGTACTGTCACCGACTCGGCCGAGGAGACCCGTGCGACCTGGCTGCACCAGGCACGCCGGGAGGCCGCCGCGCTGCTGGCCTGACCGTGGCACGCGGCGGCGCCGGGCACCTGCCCCCGCGTCGGAGCCGTGGCGCCGGGCCCCGCACCCCGTAGCGAAAGGTTCCTGCAACGCAGCGCCGCGCTGTCAGCGGACCGTGACCTGCCACGGCATCGTGATCCACACCGTCTTGCCACCGCACTCGGTGGGGACGACCGAGAGGCGGCCGCCGGCCTCCGCCGCGAGGCAGCGGATGATGACCATGCCCCGGCCGTTGTCCTGCTGGACCGCGGCGGGCAGCCGGCGGGGCCGGCGCGGATGGCTGTCCGTGACGCCGACCCGCAGCACCTCGTCCCGGTCGAGCCGCAGCTCGACGGTGAAGGTCGGGGACTGGCCGAAGGTGTGCTGGACCGCGTTGGTGGCGAGTTCGGAGACGATCAGCCGGACGGAGTCGGCGGTTTCGGTGTCGGCGGGAAGGCCCCATTCGGCGAGCACCGCCAGGGTGTGCCGGCGGGCGAGGACGACCGAGTCCGGGGCGCTCGGCAGGGTGAGTGACGATTCTTGGTGGTCTGCCATCGCGACGCCGTCCCTTTCCCACCGAGGCCGGCTCCGGTCCGCTGACCAGGGTGCTGGGGATGCCGCTCGGGACACCGATTCGGCCTCGGACTTCTGCTGTGCGCCAGACTGCCACCCATGCTGCCGGTGTGGTGCTCGATCCACCAACTTATACAGATTTCTGTCGCTCGATGCGGTGAACTCTGCCACGGGAGAACGGATTTGGGGCGCGTGGGATCCCTGTGGCGAGGCCCGCGGGCAACCGTCCGCCGGTCGACTCAGCCCGTGGGCGCCGTGGCCACGATCGTCCCGACCGCCCGGTCGATCTGGCGGTCCGTCAGATCCGCCCGGGCGGTGAGCCGCAGCCGGGAGATCCCGTCGGGTACGGACGGCGGCCGGAAGCAGCCGACCGCGAGGCCGGCGGCACGGCAGTCGGCGGCCCAGCGGACCGCGGCCTCCGGCGACGGGGCGCGCACCGAGACCACCGCGGCGTCCGGCCGCACGGCCGCCAGGCCTGCCGCGGTGAGCCGGCCGTGCAGCCCGCGGGCGACCTGTCCGGCGCGGGTGGCGCGCTGCGGTTCGCGGCGCAGCAGCCGTAGCGCGGCGAGCGCACCGCCGGCCGCCGCCGGGGCGAGGCCGGTGTCGAAGATGAACGAGCGGGCGGTGTTGACCAGATGCTCGATCACCCGGGCCGGGCCGAGCACCGCACCGCCCTGCGAACCGAGCGACTTGGAGAGGGTCACCGTGGCCACCACATCGCCGTCACCGGCCAGTCCGGCCGCCGACAGTGCGCCGCGGCCCCCGTCGCCGAGGACGCCGAGGCCGTGTGCGTCGTCGACGAGCAGCGCGGCGCCGCTGGTCCGGCAGGCCTCGGCGAGCGCGGGCAGCGGCGCGGCGTCGCCGTCGACCGAGAACACCGAGTCGGTGACGGCCAGCGCCCGGCCGTCGTGGCCGGTCAGCGCGGTGCGTACGGCCTCGGGATCGGCGTGCGGGGCGACTTCGGTACGGGCCCGGGACAGGCGGCAGCCGTCGATGAGGGAGGCGTGGTTGCCGGCGTCGGAGACGACCAGGGTGCCGGGAGCGGTGAGTGCGGTGACGGCTGCGAGATTCGCGGCATAGCCGGACGACAGCACCAAAGCGGCCTCGAAGCCGCAGAACGCGGCGAGTTCCGCCTCCAGCAGGGCATGCAGCTCGGTGCTGCCGGTGACCAGACGCGAACCGGTCGCGCCCGCGCCCCAGCGGTGCGCGGCCTCGGCCGCGCCGTGGGTGACCTCGGGGTGGCGGGCCAGTCCCAGGTAGTCGTTGCTGGCCAGATCGAGCAGCGGGGAGTCGGCGGGCCGGGGGCGCAGGGTGCGGACGAGGCCGGCCCGTTGGCGCTCGGCGTGTGCCGCGTCGATCCAGTCGAAGGCCGTGTGGTACGCCTTGCGGGACGGTGCGGCCGAGTGCCCGGCGCGGGGCTCGGGCGGGGTGCCGCGGAGCAGCGGCGGGGCGGAGTCCTGCGGCATCGGCGTCCTTAGTCGTTCGGCCTCGATTGTGGGCTGTCGATAGACGTTAGCGGTCGTTCCGCACGCACACAGTGTGGCGATACACACACCCCGATCGCCGCTCGTTGTGGGAATCCTCCTTGGCCGGGGGCGGTGGCGTACGTCAGGATCAACGCCATGGACCTGCTGAACACGTTGGTGGACAAGGGACTGCGGCGCGAGTTGCCGACCCGTGAAGAGGCGCTGGCCGTGCTGGCGACTTCCGATGACGAACTGCTCGATGTCGTGGCCGCGGCCGGAAAGGTGCGCCGCCAGTGGTTCGGGCGGCGGGTCAAGCTCAACTATCTGGTCAACCTCAAGTCGGGCCTGTGCCCCGAGGACTGCTCGTACTGCTCCCAGCGGCTGGGGTCGAAGGCCGAGATCCTCAAGTACACCTGGCTCAAGCCCGATGAGGCCTCCAAGGCGGCCGCCGCCGGAGTGGCCGGCGGCGCCAAGCGGGTCTGCCTGGTGGCCAGTGGCCGCGGTCCCACCGACCGGGACGTGGACCGGGTCTCGGAGACGATCTCCGCGATCAAGGAGCAGAACGAGGGCGTGGAGGTGTGCGCCTGCCTCGGGCTGCTCTCCGACGGCCAGGCCGGCCGGCTGCGCGCGGCGGGCGCCGATGCGTACAACCACAACCTGAACACCTCAGAAGCCACCTACGGCGACATCTGCACCACGCATGACTTCTCTGACCGGGTCTCGACCGTCCAGCAGGCCCAGGCGGCGGGCATGTCCGCCTGCTCCGGCCTGATCGCCGGTATGGGCGAAAGCGACACGGACCTGGTCGATGTGGTCTTCGCACTGCGCGACCTGGACCCCGACTCCGTCCCCGTCAACTTCCTTATCCCCTTCGAGGGCACCCCGCTCGCCAAGGAGTGGAACCTCACCCCGCAGCGTGCGCTGCGCATCCTGGCGATGGTCCGGTTCGTCTGCCCGGACATCGAGGTGCGGCTGGCCGGCGGCCGCGAGGTCCACTTGCGCACCCTGCAGCCGCTGGCCCTGCATCTGGTCAACTCCATCTTCCTCGGCGACTACCTGACCAGTGAGGGCCAGGCCGGCAAGGACGATCTGGCGATGATCGAGGACGCCGGGTTCGAGGTCGAGGGCACGGACACCACGACGCTGCCCGAGCACCGCAGGCAGGACGAGGCGGAGCCGGCGCAGCCCGCGGACGCCGACGCCGCGGCCCCCGCCGCCACCGTCCCCGCGCCGTCCGACGAGAACCGCCGCGACCTGGTGGCGGTACGCCGCCGCGGCGCCGGAACCGACCTGCCGCCCAATGCCTGAGCCGCTCGCTCCCCGCGAGCTGCTCGCACTCGACCGGCAGCACGTGTGGCATCCGTACGGGCCGATGCCCGGCCGGGCCGCGCCGCTGCTGGTCGAGTCGGCGTCCGGCGTCCGGCTGCGGCTGGCCGAACCGGCCGAGGGCCGGGACGAGTTGGTCGACGGCATGTCCTCCTGGTGGTCGGCGGTGCACGGCTACAACCACCCGGTGCTCAACGACGCCGCACGCGGCCAGCTGGAGCGGATGAGCCATGTGATGTTCGGCGGGCTCACCCATGAGCCCGCCGTGCGGCTGGCCAAGCGGTTGGTGGACATCACCCCGGAGCCGCTGCGGCACGTCTTCCTCGCCGACTCCGGTTCGGTGTCCGTCGAGGTCGCCGTCAAGATGTGCCTGCAGTACTGGCGCTCGCTCGGAAAGCCCCGCAAACAGCGCCTGTTGACCTGGCGGGGCGGCTATCACGGCGACACCTGGCAGCCGATGTCGGTATGCGACCCGGAGGGTGGCATGCACGAGCTGTGGCAGGGCGTGCTGCCGCGGCAGATCTTCGCGGACGCGCCGCCGGCCGGCTTCGACGCCGCCCCCGACGAGGCGTACGCGGCGCACCTCCGCGAGCTGATCGGCCGGCACGCCGAGGAGCTGGCGGCGGTGATCGTGGAGCCCGTGGTGCAGGGAGCGGGCGGAATGTCGTTCCACTCCCCCGAGTATCTGCGGGTGCTGCGGGAGGCCTGCGACGCGCACGACGTCCTGCTCGTGTTCGACGAGATCGCCACCGGCTTCGGCCGTACGGGCGCCCTCTTCGCCGCGGACCACGCGGGCGTCGCACCGGATGTGATGTGTGTCGGCAAGGCGCTGACCGGCGGATATCTCACCCTGGCCGCGACGTTGTGCACGGCGGCCGTAGCCGACGGCATCTCGCGCGGCGAGCTGCCGGTCCTGGCGCACGGCCCCACCTTCATGGGCAATCCGCTGGCCGCGGCCGTCGCCGACGCCTCGATCGAGCTGCTGCTGTCCCAGGACTGGGCGCAGGAGGTCAAGCGGATCGAGGCCGGACTGCGGCACGGGCTGGCGGCGGCGGAGAACGTCCCCGGGGTGCGCGAGGTACGCGTGCTCGGCGCGATCGGCGTCGTCCAGCTCGACCACCCGGTGGACATGACGGCCGCGACCCGGGCGGCGGTCCGCGAGGGCGTCTGGCTGCGCCCGTTCCGCGATCTGATCTACACCATGCCGCCGTACATCACCGGTGACGACGACGTGGCGCGCATTTGCGCCGCGGTGTGCGCGGCGGCGCGCGAGGGCTGAGAGGAACACAGAGATGTCAGTGCTGTTCGTGTCCGGCACGGGCACGGAGATCGGCAAGACCGTGACCACGGCCGCGATCGCCGCGGCCGCGATCGCGGCGGGCCGTTCGGTGGCGGTGCTCAAGCCGGCCCAGACCGGCGTCGCGGCGCACGAGGCCGGCGATGCGGCGGAGGTCGAGCGGCTGGCCGGTCGGGTCACCACCCTCGAACTCGCCCGCTACCCCGAGCCGTTGGCGCCCGCGACGGCGGCGCTGCGGGCCGGTCTGCCGCCGGTGCGACCGCACGAGATCGCCGAGGCCGCCGCGAAGCTGGACGCCTCGCACGACCTGGTGCTGGTCGAGGGCGCCGGCGGGCTGCTCGTACGCTTCGACGCGGACGGCCACACGCTGGCCGACGCCGCGCGTCTGGCGCAGGCCCCCGTCCTGGTGGTCGTCCAGGCCGGTCTGGGCACCCTGAACGCCACCGCCCTGACCGCGCTGGCGCTGCGCACCCATGGGCTCGACAGCCCCGGCGTCGTCGTCGGCAGCTGGCCGTCCGAGCCGGATCTGGCGTCCCGCTGCAACCTGGAAGACCTCCCCGACGCGGCGGGCGCCCCCCTGCTCGGCGTCATCCCGGAGGGCTCTGGCACACTCCCTCCGGACGCGTTCCGCGCGGCGGCGCCGGGGTGGTTGTCCCCGAGCCTCAACGGGTCTCGTCGACCCTGACGCTGCGCTTGGCCCGCCTCCCACCCTTTCGCTGCGCTTTGCTGCGGCCCACGTTGTCGGCTGTCCCGCCATGGTGGTTTTTCGCCGTTGCGCCTGCGGCGGGCGGTTGTTTGTCGGGTGCGGTGACAGCCCTACGGACTTCGTCCTACGGTCTGTCCCCTCCCGTGAGTGGGTG